>JBDKTZ010000039.1:0-3123 GCA_039679975.1 Prolixibacteraceae bacterium | reverse complement strand
ATTGATACTTTTCCGAATTTTGAACAAGCGTTAAGTCGAAGGAATGTTCTCCAAACTTCCTGTTCCATTTCAACATATTGTTCACCTGCCATTCAAAAACCGTTGTATTCTCCCTTGACGCCCGTCCACTTTCTGCTGTGTAATCATCCTGCCGGGCAGAATACCAGTTATAACTTCTGTTCCAATTAAAGCGAGGGATATATTCAGTAGTAAACATGAATCCGAATGGCAAGGTCAGCGTGGCATAAATTTTACTGTTCATGTTGTTGTACTTCTGAAAACGGTCCTGGTAAGTCAATGCCAGCCAGGGATGCCTGGAAACACTCACATTCCCTGTAGGGGCATACATCAGGGTAATACCGTCATCCTGATAAGACGAAGCATATGGTGTAAGATACATGTTCAATGAAGCAGGTATGGAGCTTTCATCTCTCACTGCAAACTGGGTATTAATTCCAACTTTCAGCCAATTGGTCACATTCGCTTCCAGATTAATCCTTGAACGAATGGTATTAAAGTCCTCATTGTACCACATTCCTTCATTATCGACATACCCCAACGACCAGTAGTACGACAGGGCATCCGAACTGCCTGACAGACTTACATTATAATCCTGGGTAATACCTGTCTGAAAGAGGTAATCTTCCCAGTCAACTGTTTTACCTTCCTTGTAATTATTGATTTCAGTTGTAGAAAACCCAATACGGTTCAGCCAGACAGAAGTCAGATCCGAAGCTTCCGAAGAACCGTCATAAGCCTTCCAGCTATCCGTAGAAACCCCGTCAGGTATATTATCCGGACTGTTGTAGTAACCTGGTTTACTTTCCTGTTTCTTTTCATTGCTTTCGTAACCAGCGATTCTCCAGTCAATGAACCGCTCAGGAGACATCAGTCCGATTGCAGTATGAGAACGGGTTGAGAGTCCAATACTCGAGTTGACAGTAACCGTAGGTTTTCCTTTTCTTCCCTTTTTGGTGGTAATCAGGATCACTCCGTTCGATGCCCTTGCACCATATATCGCAGAAGATGACGCATCTTTCAGTACATCAATCGTCTCAATATCAACTGGATTAATATCAGATATGTCTCCGTAATAGATCATTCCGTCAAGTACAATCAGCGGAGCATTAGCACCTTTTTCATCACCGGCATCAGCCCGAAGCGATTTTTGTCCTCTGACCATCATATCACTGGCACTGCTCAATCCTTTTGCACTCGTACTAAAATTGACATTCAAGCCAGGAAGGGCTCCTCTCAAAAGAGCTGTCATATTGGAAGAAGCTTCCCGTTCCAGCTTTTCTGCATTGATTTGGCTTACGGCACCCGTCAAATCTTTTTTCTTTACCGTACCATATCCAATTGCTACAACTTCTTCAATTCCAATATTATCCTCCTGCATCGATACATTGATAACAGTTTGTCCGTCTATTTTTGTTTCCTGCGATTTCATTCCCACAAAAGAAAAGACCAGAACCGTGTTTCTTCCGACTTGACTTAAAACGTAACTCCCGTCTGAATCGGTAATCGTTCCATTTGTTGTTCCCTTAATTAAAACAGTGACTCCGGGTAATGGCTGCCCATGACTGTCCGTCACGCTTCCTTTTACAGTCAGGCTTTGCTGCATGCTGATCTGCCGTGTGACATTTCCTCCCGCATCCTGGTCAAGCGGGTTAATCAGAATTAAATTCTTGTCGGTAATCGAGTATTTAATCCCTTCATCCCGGAAAAGCATATCCAGAATATCCTCTACTTTTTTGTTATCGACCTGTAAGTCGACTTTCCGGTCAAGATTAATGGCCTCATTGTTATAAATAAACCGGTAATCGGTCTGCTCTTCAATCTGGCTGAGTATTTCCTTAACTGAACTGTTCCTCATACTGATGGACAGCTTACTGTTGTTTTGAGAAAACCCCGTCGCCGAAACCTCCAGTGTTAAAACGACTATCAAAAGTACCGTGAGCTTCATAACTCTTATAAACTTTTTGGGGATCTGGCATGTTCCAGCCCCTGATTCATAAATTTTTTTCATAAGTTTGTAACTGAATTTGTTAATTAAAAAGAATGAATGGGTATCCATTTATTTCTGTTTCAAAACGGGAAATGGGGAAACATTTCCCGTTTTATGTTTTTCCATAGGCAACTATTTTTTTGTGATGACAATACTTTTCCCTTTTACCCGGTATTGGATCGCACTCAGTCCGGAAAGGGCATCCAGAACATCGGTAATCGTTTCTTCGCTTAATACACCGGTATAGTGAATCCTGCTTGCAATATCCGGGTCGTTAATCGTAATATGCACGTTGTACCACCGTTCCATGCGCACGCAGACTTGTTCCAGCGACATATTATCCATATACAGCTTATTTTCCATCCAGCTTAGCTGATGGGCGGGTTCTTCCAAATCACGTGTCAGCCGGCCGTCCTCCTTGTTAAAAGCGCCAACCTGACCGGGAGACAGACACAACACCTGTTTTGTGGCTGTCGTAAGCTCCACCTTCCCTTCTGTAAGCGTAGTTTTATACAATTCATCTTCGGGATAAGCCTGCAAATTGAATTTTGTGCCCAGTACAGTCAACTCCAGTCCGTCGGGAACTTTAATCGTGAAGGTCCCTTTACCTTTTGAAACATGAAAGAATGCTTCGCCTGTAAATTCCACAAACCTCGTTTTACTGTCCGGATCATAGTTATAACTGAGGGTCGAGCCCGAATTGAGTTTGACAAAAGAACCGTCGGGCAGAACCACTTCAGAACGGTCTCCCCAACCAGTGCGCACCGTCATTGACTGTTCATGATCCGGACTCAGGATACTCAGCAGGAAAATCAGAAATAACGAGGCAGCCATTCCTGTAATCAGATAAGCAGCATGAGTCAGGTACCGCATCTTTCGTTGACGTTGATAAATCTTTTGATCAACAATATACCATGCTTTTGATGGATCAAAATGACCAAGAAATTTCAGCACACCTGCACTTTGCCAGATCTTTTTGCTGTCGTGGTAAGTCTTTTGATTTTCTTCTGAAGCCTGGATCCATTCCTGAGCAACAGAATTATAGGGATCAGAATGACCTTCCGTCTCAAGGAAATGGTCAATCAGCGTCTCTTTAAGATCCTCAGAATTATTCA
>JBDKTZ010000055.1:0-7618 GCA_039679975.1 Prolixibacteraceae bacterium | reverse complement strand
TGGAAAGAGAAATGGTAAAAGATGCGCTGCAGGAAGTATTTACAGATCTTTACCTCAAACGCAGCCATATTCATACCGATATTGATAATCTCAAAGGCTATCTCTTTACAGCATTAAAAAACAATTTGCTAAAGCAGATACTGAAGAGAAAAAAAACAGAAGTCGCTGCGATGGAATCGGTAAAACCGGAGCTGAATTTTAAGATTGAGTACAGTTTTCAGGAGCAGCTGATCCAATCCGAGATCTCAAAAGAAACCATACAAAAGCTTCATCAGGCTATTGAATCCCTTTCGTCCGGACAAAAGGAAATTATTTTCCTCAGGTTTGAAGAAGAACTGGATTACCGGGAAATTGCAGGCATTTTGGATATCACCATAGAGTCAGCCCGGAAACAGCTTTACCGTGCCCTCAAATCACTCAGGGAATTACTTGATCCAAAGTCACTTCAGTTATTTTTACATTTTTTTTCGAAAAAATTGGGTTAAACCTGTCCCTGTTCCGGCCAAAAACAGACCGTATCTCAAAAAGAATCTCTTTATGGATGATTATTTAAGATATATTGAAGATAAACACTTTGTCCGGTGGATCTTTCATCCAACGCCGGAAAATGAGGCATACTGGGAAAAATATCTGCAAGACCATCCTTCAGAGAAACAGGCAATTCACTTATCCCGAACAATCCTCTCCCAGCTAAAATCGAAAAAGGCAGACAAGGAAGATCCGGAAATTTATGAACTCTATGCAGGTATTATTCAGCAAATTGATCGTCAAAAGAAATTTAAAAAGACAGGACTTACTGCGGCAAAATATGCAGCTGCAGCACTCGTCTTTCTTTCACTGGGTATCATCTGGAACAATTTGAAGAACAAACCTGCTCCTGAATTAACCGAACAATTTATGCAGCAAACGATACCTGCCGGGAATGAGACTCAACTTATCCTGCCTGACGGGAAAAATATTGTCATTGCGGAAAAGGAATCAGATGTAGAGATGCAAACCGGTGGAAATATCATCATTAATAAAAAAGACACCATTCCGGGCAAAACTTTGCTTGCTGATGCGGGTCCGATCCGGTTGATCGTCCCTTTCGGTAAAAATTCGTCTGTTCGTTTGCCCGATGGAACTATTGCCTGGCTGAATGCCGGATCGAGCCTGATTTATCCCGCACGGTTTGAAGGAAAACGAAGGGAAGTTTCCCTGATCGGGGAAGGTTATTTTGAAGTGGCCCATAATCCGGAAATACCTTTTATTGTCATAACGACTGACCTTCGGATCAAAGCATTGGGCACGAGATTCAACGTTTCGGCTTATCCTGCCGATCAAATCACAGAAGTTGTTCTGGCTGAAGGGAAAGTTGGACTCACAGAAACTGCTTTCAGCGTGCAAAATAAACAACACATACTGGTACCCGATCAGCTTGCGGTTTTTGACCGGGAGAACGGCCATACAACCATTAAAAATGTCAATGTGGAAAATTATATTTCCTGGCACAAAGGTTATCTGAACATGGAAAGTATAGCCCTTAACCGCATCGTTGCTAAGCTGGAGCGTTATTATCACATTGAAATTGATTTTCAGGATCCGCTATTGGGATTAAAAATAATCTCAGGAAAGATTGTACTGAAAGAAGAAAAGGACAAAATCCTCACTGTGCTGGCCTCAACGGCCTCTTTGGAATTAATTAAAATAAATGAGCAAAAGTATGTTTTAAAATAAATAAAACCAGCCGGTATCCTACTGCCGACAGGCTTTCTATTGTAAAATTACTTGATTTAATAATTTAACATTACAAACTTATGAAAAAATCACGAACAGACGATCCTTTCGTCAGAAAGGATTATTGTCTAATCCTACAAAAAATGAACCTAACTTTTATTTTTTCATTTCTGGTCTTTTTTTCAAGTTGGGGAAACTCGTTTTCTCAACTTACCAAACTCAACATAAACCTGAAAGACGCCCCGGTGCGCGAAGCTTTGCTGTTGATCGAAGATCAGACTGACTTTTATTTCATCTACCAGGACGAAATATTCAAAAAGGGGCAGCGTGTAACCATTCAGACCCAAAATGAATCGCTCGACAAAATTCTGGACCAACTGGCGATGCAGACCAACATCAGCTATGAGATCACCGACCGGCAAATCATCCTGAAAAGCAAAAATCCTGGCGTGGCCTCTTCTGTTCAGCAAAAAATGAAGGAACTGAAAGGAACGGTGCGGTCATCGGACGGCCAGCCTATCCCAGGTGCAACTGTGGCAGTGAAAGGTACAAAAACGGGTACGATTACTGATTCGGGCGGGAGATACGAGTTGAGCCGCATTCCCGATAATGCCATCCTGATCTTCTCCTTTGTTGGAATGAAAAGCCAGGAGGTGGTCACGTTGGGGAAGAACGTGGTCAACATTATTCTGGAAGATGAAACATTTGGTCTGGAAGAGGTTGTTGCTGTCGGCTACGGCAAACAGAAAAAATCGAGCGTGGTCAGCTCCATCAGCAGCATTACATCGAAGCAACTCACCTTGCCCACACGAAATCTGTCTAACAATCTGGCCGGACAGATTGCCGGTCTGATCAGCATTCAGCGTTCGGGTGAACCGGGCTATGACAACTCCGAATTCTGGATCCGGGGGATCAGCACTTTCGCAGGCGGCACCTCGCCCCTCATTCTGGTCGATGGCATTCCCCGCTCCATGAATGATATCGAACCCGACGAGATCGAGACCTTTGCCATCCTGAAAGATGCCGCAGCGACAGCCGTGTACGGAGCAGAAGGAGCCAATGGCGTCATCCTGATCACCACCAAAAGAGGACAAGAGAAAAAAGGGATCATTTCTTTCCGAACCGAGCACAGCTTTTCTCAACCCACCCGCCTGCCAAAATTTGTAGACTCATGGAAATACCTCAAGTTAACAAACGAAGCGTTGAGAAACGATGGATTAAGTCCTGCCTTTACCGAAGACTTAATCGAAAAGTACCGCAATAACGAAGACCCGGATCTCTATCCCAACGCCCAATGGATGGATGAACTGCTGGCCGATTATACCACGAATCACCGTTACACGATGAATTTCAGGGGAGGAACTCTCAAAACACGTTATTTTGTTTCAGGTGCGTACTACAAGGAGGATGGAATGTTCAAAAGTGATCCCCTCAAACGCTACCAGACCAACATAGGACTGGAACGATACAATTTGAGGAGCAACATTGATATCGATGTATCAAAAACGACCATCCTAAATGTCGACATCAGCGGACAATATATAATGGCGAATTATCCGGGAGTTTCCTCAAACGAAATTTTCAGTCTAATGTTGAATACCCCTTCTTATCTCTTTCCTGCAGTTTACAGCGATGGCACCTTGGCCACCTATCCGGCAGAAACCGACGGAAACAATCGGAATCCATACAATCAGCTGATGAACAGCGGCTACAAAAAAGAATGGCGGACCGCTTTCCAATCGAATGTCGGCATTCAGCAAAAACTGGACTTTCTCACCCACGGGCTTTCGTTTAACGGCAAAGTCAGCTTTGACTATAACGGACAATTCTCATCGGCGCGAAAATACAATCCGAGCCGTTATTATGCCACCGGGCGTGGAACAGATGGGAAACTAATCTTTTCACAAGCAGTTTCGGGGTCTCCGGACATGGGCGAGCCTGAAGAATCCAACACGGCCGACAAAAAGCTATACGTAGAAGGATCGCTCAATTACAGCAGATCTTTCAACGATCACACCCTGGGGGGCATGCTGTTGTATATGCAAAAAGAGACGCAGTTTCACAATCAGGCTCTGGCCTACAGAAAGCAAGGCATGGTTGGACGCGCCACCTATTCATACGGCGATCGTTACTTCATCGAAGGCAATTTTGGATATACTGGTTCGGAAGCATTTGCAGCAGGACATCGCTTCGGCTTCTTCCCGGCAGTCGGCGCAGGTTATTATATATCCAATGAAAAGTTCTATCCGGAGGGTCTTCGAAAAGTGATTTCCAAACTAAAATTAAGAGCCTCGGTTGGCCGTACGGGAAATGATAATACGGGAAACGCAAGATTTTTATACAGGCCTACATTTAAAACGGATGCAGCGGGCTTTAGTCAGGGGATGACTTCCGGAGGCAGTTCGAATAGTCTTGGCGGATTAACTGAGGGACAATTCCAGAATCTGACGTTGAGCTGGGAGATTGAAAACAAGCAAAATTACGGGGTGGATCTTGGCCTTTTTAATAATAAAATAGAGATCATTGCAGACTATTTCAATTCGACCCGTACCGATATTCTGTTGCAGCGACGAACCGTTCAGGCATCTGCGGGATTTCAACAGGCGCCCTGGGATAACTTCGGAGAAGTAAACAACCAGGGGATCGACGCAAGTGTGGATGCTCGTCATCAACTTGGACAACTGAAGATCAGTTTGAGGGGAACATTCACTTATGCCCGAAACAAAATTATCGAATATGATGAATTACCCCAGCCTTTCCCTTGGATGGCCACAACAGGAACCAGAGTCAACGAAAACACGCTTTATATTGCCGAACGCTTGTACACCGACGATGATTTTATCATTACTCCAAACACGAACGGAACCAATTCCTATCAGCTAAAGCCTGAATTACCGGCCGTTTCCCTTCAGGGACTCCTCGGTCCGGGTGATATTAAGTTCAAGGATCTAAACGAAGACGGCATCATTGACACCTACGACAAGAAAAGGGGGGTGGGAAGTCCGTATAATCCCGAAATTTCGTATGGATTTGGCATTAACCTGGAATACAAAGGCTTTTATATCAGCTCATTCTTTCAAGGAACAGGAAACACTTCGGTGCTGCTTGGGAAGGATAACGATGTTTTTTGGCCTTTTAACTGGCAATACATGAAATCAAACTACCGCACCTTTATGGTTGACCGATGGACGCCGGAATATCCCTCTCAAAACGTCATGATGCCCCGCTTGCACAGCCGTTACGCCAATAACATTAACAAGGAACCGAATACATGGTTCTTAAGGAGTGGAAATTTTCTGAGATTCAAAAATTTCGAAATGGGATATAATATTCCTAAAAAAGTTCTGGAAAGATGGGATGTTGGAACAGCCCGAGTTTATGTCATGGGGTACAATATTGCTGTTTGGGACGACATTAAGTTCTGGGATCCGGAAACCGGCAACAATAACAGAGGCATGGCTTACCCACTCCCCCGGACGGTTACATTCGGTCTTGAATTAACCCTTTAACCATCTAAATCAGACAAAATGAAGATAAAATTCTACTTTATTATTAGTTGTTTTTTTTGCATGAGCTCCTGCTCCGATTACCTCAATGTGTCGGATGAACTGGCAGGCGGCCTTACTTCGGTCGAAGAGGTCTTTAACAACGTCTCCTATACAAAGAAATGGTATGCGAATGTATTTGCAGGCATCCCCGATTACTCAATGATGGTTTCCGGATCGGACTATTTTAATGAAGCCGATGCCGGAGTTTATAATCCATGGACATCGCTGGCCGATGAAATTAATTCGAATGCGATTTCCAGAGCCGGAGTGGGAATTTTTGAGTGGAACTCAAAAACAAATTTCGCTCACCGCTGGACATTTCTCTACCAGCAAATCCGCCAGGCCAATATGTTCCTGGAAAATGCAAAAGCAATCGAAGCCACCGGCTCGAATGCCGAATTTTTGACAGAACAGGAGATCGCATTGTATAAGTCGAACGTCCGGTTTATGCGAGCGCTCTATTATTATCTGCTCATTGAACAATATGGACCCGTACCATTGGTTATAAAGACCCTGACTCTGGACGATGACCTGGATCAGGAAAGGACTTCACTTGACGATATCATTCAATTCATTGACACCGAACTGTTGGAGGCTTCTGCAGGTATGTACCAGTCCGCATTGACTGACGAAAATCTGCTGGGCGTACCCACGAAAGGAGCTGCACTGGCCGTTCGAGCCAAATTGTGGGTCTTTGCAGCCAGTCCATTGTATAATGGTGGCTTTACCGAAGCCCTTTCCCTGAAGACAAAAGACGGAAAGCCGCTCTTCCCCGCAAAAGACGATTCCAAATGGGTCAAGGCAGTTGCTGCCTGCAAGGATTTTATCGACTTTGCCGAACAGGGAAATTATTCGCTTTATAAAGCCTACACCAATTCGGTACTTGACCCCGAAAAATCGGTTTATGAACTCTTCCAGCAATACAATTCAGAAATTATCTGGGCTACTTCCAAAACCGGCTGGGGAGGAATGGATAATTTCAGGTTTGAACGAAGAGCCACTCCCGTAACTGAGCCCAATGGTGTAGGTCATGTGGCGGTAGTACAGGAACTGGTCGATGATTTTTCGATGAAAGACGGGCTGCCCATTAAAGCAACTGACTTTCTCCCGAAATCGCCCCTGTATGTTGAAGACGGAAGCACGGATCTTTATGATGGCGTTCAGGTGAGTAAAATGTATCTGAACCGGGAAGCCCGTTTTTATAACACCGTTTTCTTCTCAGGCCGGAAATGGCATGTTTCAAACCGGGAGATCCGTTTCCATTTCGGAGGAAATGCCGACCGCACAAAAGTAGCTTTTCCCGAGACAGGATATCTGCTTTACAAACGGTTTAACCGCACGGTACATAAAACATCTCCGGGAGTTGTTTCTAAATTCCGCCCGTCGATCATTTTCAGGCTGGCCGAGTTCTACCTGTTTTATGCAGAAGCGCTTAATGAGACGACACCGTCAGATCCCAATGTCCTGAAATACGTAAATATGGTGCGTGAACGCGCAGGCTTGCCAAACCTGGAAATGCTGAATCCCGCTATTGCCGGAAATCAGGAACTTCAGCGCGAAGCTATCCGGATGGAGCGACGCATCGAACTGGCTACCGAAGGACAACGTTACTTTGACTGCCACCGGTGGATGATTGCCGAAAAAGCGCCTGGACTGGGCGGTGAAGGCGGCGACTTCCATGGGATGAACCTTGATGGAAACGCAACGACATTCAACCAGCGAACGAAGTTCCAGACGCGAATCTTCAAACGGAAGAATTATTTATTCCCGATTCCGATGACTGAAATGCAAAAAAGCAAGGGAAAATTGGTGCAAAACCCCGGCTGGTAAAAAGTTCTGAAAAGCTTGTCCCGGAGGCAGTAAATCTTCTTTATCAACCCGGACAGAAAAGTGTTCCGCTTCTTCCCGGCCGGACCTTTCTTCCCGGTTCCCCTGATAAAAAAATACGCCTCCGGACAGCTCCTTTTTTTGCGAGACTACAGATCTCCCGTATCTGTGGAGCGTTCTTTTCATGCCCTTCAGTTTTTACCTATAAAAATATTAATTATATACATTATAATTCTACAATCCTCATTATCATTTTCAAACAACAATGTTTGACACTCGAATAAAGAGCCTCTTCCCCTTCTTCTTCCCTGGCATACGGCGCGGCCATGGGTAAGTCGGCAGTTTCACTTTGGCTCTTCAGTCAGGAAACCAATTAACTAATCAATCTAAAAATCAATGAGTATGAAAAAATTCTACCTCAGCTTCATTACTTTTTCGCTGCTCACGGCCATCATGTTCGCCGTGACCAACTGTATGGAAAACGACATCCAGGAAGCAAACGTTCCTCAGCTAACAACCGTCGAAGT
>JBDKTZ010000402.1:0-7668 GCA_039679975.1 Prolixibacteraceae bacterium | reverse complement strand
AAAAGGCTCTTCACCCCAATGGCTTTTTAGGATACGTGCAGGGAACCGGAAAAGAACCGTCTTCAAGTCAGCCTGTTACTTACGATTCCAAACCGGACTTCGAAGATTACGGCCTTGGCGCTTTTCTCCTGGCCGGAAGTGAAATGTACCGCTTAGCCCGTCCTCAAACCTTCACCGTTTTCCAGCCGCCTCTTGAAAAAAGCCACAACGTAAATAAACCCACTGATGTTTCTGAGATAAATACGGCCCAGAACACCCCCGAATGCTCCCATCCCAGCTTGATCGCAAGAAGGTAGGAAAGGGGGATTTGAATCATCCAGAAAAAAACCAAGTTAATTTTCGTGGGGGTTTTTGTATCACCGGCACCATTGAAAGCCTGCACTGAAACCATCCACCACCCGTATACAAAAAAAGAGAACGAGAGCAGCCGCAACCATTCTGCACCAATCGCAATAACTTCATGGTCATCCGAAAAAATGCCCATCAACTGCCTGTTAAAGAAGAAATAGACAAATGCGACGGCTACCAGAAAGATCATGTTATAGGAACCGGTCTTCCAGACAGCGGATTCCGCCCGCTCCGGATTCCCTGCTCCCAGATTCTGTCCTACCAGGGTTGCTGCTGCGTTCGACAGTCCCCAGGCCGGCATCATGGTAAACATCATGATCCGCAAGGCGATAGTGGAACCGGCTACAGCTTCACTTCCAACTTCTGACAGAATTCGCATGATAAAAATCCAGGAAGTCATGGCAACGATCATTTGACCAATCCCTCCAAGTGAAGTGCGAAACAGGTTCAACATGATCTTCGCATCCCAGTAAATCTGGGATAATTTAATCCGGATATGCTTTCCTCCTTTAAACAACAACCAAAGTTGCGTCATTACCCCAATTGCACGACCTGTATTGGTGGCGATGGCCGCACCTTCAATTCCCATGGCAGGAATAAAGGCCCATCCGAAAATAAGCATCGGGTCCAATACCATATTGACGCCGTTCGCGATCCAAAGCACGCGCATGGCAATAGCTGCATCTCCCGCACCGCGGAATATCGCATTGATCACAAACAAAAACATAATCACTGCATTTCCACCAAGCATCCACTGCGTGTACCGGTAACCATGCTCAATAGACCACTGATCCGCCCCCATCAGAGTGAGTAATTCCCTGGCAAATAAAATTCCGCCGACAGCAAAAGGAACAGACGCGATCAAAGCAAGAAAAATAGCCTGAACGGCTACTTTACCCGCACCCTCTGTTTTCTTCTCGCCAATTCTCCGCGAAACAGTAGCCATTACTGCTGTTGCCAATCCCATGGCAATAGAATATAATAAAAACAGGTACGTCTCTGTAAGCCCGACCGTAGCAACCGCAGAAGGTCCAAGCTTCCCCACAAAATAAATGTCTACTACGGCAAAAGTCGATTCCATGATCAATTCAAGGATCATGGGTACAGCCAGCAGGAAGATGGCCTTTTTCATACGAATCTGTGTGTAGTCAGCATCCGTTCCCCGAATCGCGTCCTTTAACTCACCCCAAAAAGATCTTTTTATCTTTGATCTTCCAACCTCGATTGGAAATGTCTCTCTTTCGTCCATAACTTTTCTGGTCTCTTCCGGACAGATCCGGAAATTGTTTTCATGCTTGCTTCATTTACAAAACTAAAAAGAACATTTCAATCTAAAGGAGGGGTAAACCGACAAACAACAGGGTTGATCACGTCAAATTTTTTATATCGATTATTCAGACAAAACATGATTCACTGAACCTTCCTGGCTTTCAATAATCAATTAGTTGCGGATGAAAGGTTTCAATGAGGCGGAAGGCAAAAATAGTTGCATGATGACCGCTTTTGCTTTCCACAACAACGACCCTATGAAAATGGTCCCGGTCTGTCAGGATTGCATCAGCTCATCGCTAAGCTTCAGCGCATCGCGAATACAGGCCTCGCATATTGTATCATGAAGCGCATGCTCCTTCAGACGCTGCTGTCCTTCCTCAGTACGCAAATCACACCCCAAAAGGGTCCGGCAGTCGGTCGCACCATGAAGCGCCTGAAACCGGCTGTTGAATTCCTGTACCATGCCGTAGGTTTCATCTTTACGCTCCTTGTTGTCGGTGTATTTCCGGCAGTTATAAATGCCAAGTACCATAAAAGCGCCCGTCACCGCTCCGCAGGTCTGCTGCAACCTCCCCATTCCTCCCCCAAAACCACATGACAGACTCAAGGCGAGGGCAGGATCAAACTTCAGTTCTTCGGTATAGGCAGACAAAACAGATTGGGCGCAATTCAACCCGTTTCGGAAAGACCGGAGGGCTTTTTCTTCTTTTTCGTTCAGCATGGTGGTTAATGATTTCGGTTATGTCATCAAAATTAGAAGAATCTCCTGAAAACGTCATCTAGAGTTTCGTTAAAGGTCTTTTTCTCGTCACCGCTATTTTAGTACGTGGTGAGCCAAAACCTTCTGAACATCATACACATTCACTGACTTATTGAATTGTTTGACGATACTCGGTTGTGCTTCACTTGAAATCCATATTTTCAATTCAGCCTCCAAATCAAAAGTCCCTGCAGTTTCGATGCTAAAGCGGGAAATACTTTTATAGACGATCGATTTATATTCGGTCTTGCTCCCGGTCAAACCCTGTTTATCGATCAGTATTAACCGTTTTGTCGTAAAAATGAAGGTATCCCGGATGAGTTTAAAACCCAGCTCAATTTCTTCTCCTTCAGTCAAAAGCTGACCATACTGTTTCATTAATTCTTCCTGGCCTACAGCTCCTGCATTCCCAAGAATAGACGAAAATAATCCCATAGTCGTTTTAATTTGAATTCGTACTGCGCATTCTGTTTCGATGGAGCGATTTCAGAAGATGCCGGATTTCTTTTTGTTGTTCTGATCCTTTCCAAAATCCGGATTGTTGTGTCTGCCTTCCGATTCCGCCTCATTGCAAAAATAAGCTTTACTCCCAACCGGTGCTAACTGTCACTGTTTTTTTCTTCTTGCCCTGTACCGCTTCCAGCTATAATAAATCAAAGCAGCGACGATCCAGAAAGGCCACAGCCGGATCAAAAACAGGATAAATTGAACAAAGCCAAACCATCCTTTTGAAACTGAAAGCTTCAGCTTTTCCGTAAATTTACTTCGGTGCTCCGGCTTAAATTTATAATCCTTCTGTTCGCTGAGCGTCAGATCGAGCGTACTGTAATCGACCTGATTATTCAGGTATCTGAGTCTTCCCGTTGTACTGTCGATCTCCTCTTCGAGCGTGCGGATCTTCTCTTCGATTTCGAGGATTTCCTTCACGTCTTTTGCTTTATTTAGCAGGTCCTTATACCGTGCCAGGTAATTCTTTTTGGTATCGAGGCGGCTTTCAAGGTCGATAAACTGATCCGTTACATCACGTGACTGTATTTCTTTATAAAGAACTTCACCTTCACCTGCTTCGACCTCCGAAATGAAAGCCTCAAACTTACCGGAAGGAACCCGGATTTTCAACTGATAAGAGGATTCAAAGTCAGTGTTACTGTAGCTTTCATTGGCAAAATATCCTTCATGCTTTTTTACCAGGGATCCGACAGCGGCTTTCGACTGGTCCAGATCGGAAACCCGAATACTCATTCTTCCGTCTTTGATGATTTTCTTTGTCACGGCCGGTTTCTCAACAGTCTTTTCCGGAACAGGCGGAGCTTCCGAAGCCTGCCTCGTAATCGGCATCAGTTCATTCTCAAGCTGCTGGTCAGCCATATGTAAGACTCCGCTCTCCTGCCGTTGGCACGAAGCGGCAAGAAAAATAAAAACGATCAAACCGATGATCCTTTTCATAAATATCAGGTTTTTGGGGATTTTATTCATTCCTCAGGTTCCGCTGGTATTCGTCAACAATAGGCAGGGCCTGATCATAATCCAACCCGGAAACAAAAACCTTGACCGCACCCGCTCCTCCAGGTTCAGCCCACCATGGATTCAGTGTACCGATGAGTTCATCCTTCAGGAAAGCATATATTCCTGCATTCTCCAGTAAACTTTTGACCATACCTGCCTGCCAGGCAGTCCCTGCAAAAATCTCCACAGGTACACTCTCTTTGTCCGTTTTCATACGTTTATATTTTCAATCAATGACACTGCATGATTCGAGTGAAAAGTTATGGATTTTAACAGCTATTTCAAACAAAATAGTATATAAAAACCAATAAATCATCTTATAGTCAAAAGACAAGAATTATACTAAAGATGTATTTTTATTTTTTCTATTTTTAGAAAGACTTTTCAGAAATACATCACAAGTTGAAAAAAGATTCTAAAGCCGTGGATCAGGAACTCGTAACCCGGTTAAAAAAGGGGGATATGATTGCATTTGACCTGTTATATGAACAATACAGTCATAAACTATACATTTTCATATGCAAGCTGTTAAAAAATGAAACGGAAGCCGAAGAAATTGTCCAGGAAGTATTTGTCAGATTATGGGAATCACGGGAAAAGCTGGATAATTCAAAATTGCTTAATTCTTTTATATTCACTGTTGCTTACAATCATTCCATCGATCTTATCCGGAAGCGGATTAATACTAAAAAATATCTGGAGCACCTGAAACAAAATCCGCTCATCGATTCTGCCCCATCTGCAATCAGTCAGTTCGAATATAACGAACTAAACAAACAGGTTGAAAAACTGATTGCACAACTGCCGGAGAGACAAAAACAGATATACCGGCTTCACAGAGAGGAAGGCTTGAGTCATTCCGAAATAGCCACTCAATTAGGAATATCGAAAAATACGGTTGAAAACCATATGGCGAAAGCTTTAAAATATTTACGGGATCACCTGGATTCCACATTTTCCATAAACCTGTTATTCATCTCTCTTTTTTTGTAAAAAGTCGCTTATCACAGATGTCCTTTCTTTTCTATTGGCAGTTAAAAATAAAAAAAACGATAAACAGGTAGTGGTTGAATAACGACTAAACGTACTATTGTTGTGAAACCACTCTCGTTGTGTCTGATTTCACAACAAATAAAATGGTACCATGAATATGACGAAGGAACTGCTAAGAAAGTTTTTGATGAATGACGACTGCACGGAACAGGAGTTTGAGCATCTTCTTTTTTGGTTAAAAAATGAAGCTTCTACTCCTTCAGGCAAATCAATGGTTGAAGAAATCTGGGATGAATTCGAACCGGGGCCGTCATCCGAAAAACAAAAATACAGCAAAATCCTGGATAAGATCCATCACCGGATCAACCTCCATCGAAATACAAAGCTCTCCGGCAAAGAGAATACAGTCTCCCGGAATAAATTCCTCACGATCACCACCCGTGTGGCAGCGGTGCTCTTTTGGCCTGTTCTGTTCTTATTAATCTATACGAGCGTTACTTTCCAAAGGAAATATGCGGAAAATAACATGAAGGACCTGGAAGTGACTGCACCAATGAGTTCCCGGACATGTATCGAGCTGGGCGACGGCACAAAAGTATGGTTAAACAATGGCAGCAAGCTCAAATATCCTTATCGGTTTAATAAGAAGAGCAGGAAAGTAATTTTAAAAGGGGAAGCCTATTTTGATGTGGTCAGTAATAAAGATGCTCCATTCGTCGTAGAAGCAGACAAGATCGAGGTCATCGCAACCGGGACTGAATTTAATGTAATGGCTTATCCTGATGATCACTTCATAGAAACAACCCTGGTTGAAGGCAAAGTTATTCTTCATAAAAAAGAAAATAATGAAGAAATCAAATCTTTAAGTCCAAACGAAAGTCTAAAATTTTACCCGACGACGAATATCTGTTCAATGGGATTAAACGACATTGAAAAGAACACGTCATGGAAAGACGGATTACTGATTTTTAAAAATGATCCCATTGATTATGTCGCTCAGAAATTGAGCAGATGGTACAATGTTGAAGTTGCCTTTACCGATGAGGTCAGAAAATATACTTACACAGCCAAATTTGCCGATGAAACGTTGTCCCAGGTACTTGAACTGCTTGAGCTGGCCACTCCTGTTCATTATGAACTTACTCCCCGTGAGAAACTCTCCGACGGCAGTTTCTCCAGACAAAAGGTATTGATTGAGCTAAAAGAATAAACAGACAAACCTCAATGGAATCATCACTCAAAAGAACCGCCTATGATATAACACACTAAAAATAATAATACCATACGAAAACAGGAAAATGGTAGCACATTTTCCTGTCGACAAATAAAAACGTCAAAAAGCCTTTGACAATTTTTAAACTTAATCAAAACAAAAGTATGAAAAAAATTGTATGGAAGCGTTCGCATGGATTTGGATTTCCATGTGCTGTAAAAATTTTATTAAAAATGAAACTGACTCTATCTTTGATTTTTCTTTCGATTTTTGGAGCTCTGGCTTCGGAATCCTATTCTCAGGGAACTAAACTTTTTCTGGATCTGAAAAACACGACGATCGAAAACGTCCTTGAAAGCATTGAGAATCAGAGCGATTTCTTCTTTTTATATTCAGAAAAAGTCATTGATGTAAACAGAAAAGTCAATATTGATGCGAAGGACGAATCGATAGAAAAAATATTGTCTAAATTATTTGAAGGTACTGGCGTCGCTTACACAATAAAGGGAAGACAAATTGTGCTTACATCGCCCGGATTAAATGGCTCGGGCGAAATTTTCAGCGCCGGCCAGCAAAGATCTGTTTCCGGCAAGGTAACCGACTCAGATGGCGGGGTTCTTCCCGGTGTAACGGTAATGGTAAAAAATACGACCAGTGGTACCGTAACTGATTTCGAAGGTCGTTTCTCGCTCACCAACATCCCCGGAAATACCGTATTGGTATTTTCCTTTGTTGGATTTACAACACAGGAAGTCCCGCTGACAAACCAGCAGGAACTGAATATTATTTTGCAGGAAAGTAACCAGGCTATAAGCGAAGTGATTGTCACAGGTGTGGCTTCGGGAACTCCTAAACAAAAACTGGGTTTCTCCATAGAAAAGATATCGTCCGACAAATTATTAAAGGTGCCTGCAATAGACGCAGCATCTGCCTTACAGGGAAAAGTGGCCGGGTTGAGAATTACAAAAACAAGTGGTGCTCCCGGATCTGACTCCGATGTTCAATTACGTGGGGTCAAAATGATTTATGGTTCTTCAAATCCTTTATACATTGTTGACGGCGTCCTCACGGAAAATGGACTGGCCGATGTAAACGCCGAAGATATTGAGTCGATCGAAGTACTGAAAGGTGCAGCTGCATCTTCACTGTATGGTTCCCGCGCTGCAAACGGTGTGATCAGCATTATTACAAAGAGAGGTGGCAGTATGGGTGCGGGTAAGATGCAGGTGGATTTCCGAACAGAATTTGGGAAAAATGAACTCGGATTTGTACCAGACCGATCAAAGTCCACAAACCGTGTCATTGAAAACGGCGAAGTGAATTATGGTGTAACTGAACCTGATCAGGTGTATGATAATATTTACCCAAAAGTTTATGATCATGTGGATCAGTTTTTCAACCCCGGGACCTACTTCACAAATTACCTGGCATTAAGAGGGACTTCAAAAGATAATAAAATTAGTATTTACTCTTCGATACAAACGACAGACGAAGAAGGTGTTGTCAAATTAGTAGATGGAGTACAACGAACAAATGTACGGATGAACCTCGATTACCGGATACGGGATAATCTGGT
>JBDKTZ010000602.1:0-25292 GCA_039679975.1 Prolixibacteraceae bacterium | reverse complement strand
TTGATAGTGGGAGAAAAGGAAGCTGAGGCTGGTCAGGTTTCCGTTCGTAAACAAGGTGAAGGCGATAAGGGAACAATGACTATAGAAGAGTTCGCGGATTTCATTAAGAATGAAATTAAAGAGCAATTATCAGGATTTTATAAATAATTAAAAAGAATAGGAGGTTTTACTTATCGCTGTCAAAAGACCATATCGAGGAGGAACACGAGTAGATACGACCCCTCAGCACAGGATTAATGAGCATATCAGGGTTCCCCAGGTTCGGCTCGTCGGTGAAAATGTAGAAAACCAGGGTGTCTATACGTTGAAAGAAGCTTTGGCATTGGCCGAGGCACAGGAACTGGATCTGGTTGAAATTTCTCCTAGTGCCGACCCTCCTGTTTGTAAAATCATCGATTACCAGAAGTTTCTTTATCAGCAGAAGAAGAAACAAAAGGAGATGAAAGCCAAAGCGGTGAAAGTCGTGGTAAAGGAAATTCGTTTCGGGCCCAATACCGATGACCATGATTTTCAGTTTAAGCTTAGACACGCCGAAAAGTTTTTGGCCGAAGGGGCAAAAGTGAAAGCTTATGTTTTTTTCAAGGGACGCTCGATTCTCTTTAAAGAACAGGGCGAAATCTTATTGCTCAAGTTTGCAACAGCCCTTGAGGAAGTTGGGAAAGTTGAACAGTTGCCGCAACTGGAAGGAAAAAGAATGACTATGTTTATTTCACAAAAAAAGAAGAAGTGAGTTCTTTGATAATTAAAATTAGGAAAGATGCCAAAAATGAAGACGAATTCCGGTGCCAAAAAACGGTTTCAAATAACCGGTACCGGTAAACTGAAGAGGAAGCATGCTTTTAAAAGTCACATTTTGACCAAAAAAAGCACCAAACGCAAAAGAAATTTGACACACAGCACGTTGGTTCACAAGGCCGATGAGCACAATGTGAAGCTTTTGCTTTCGATGAAATAAGCCCTTCGTGGCGAAGATTGTCGTCCTTTTCACAAGAGTGTGAGTATACAGAGTTTAAAAACCAGGTGATTCAGCAAAAAGATCCGGCAAAGTTCCGGACGCTAACCACCAAAAAATTGTAATTATGCCAAGATCAGTAAATCATGTAGCATCACGGGCTCGCAGAAAGAAAATCCTCAAGATGACAAGAGGTAATTTCGGCGCCCGCAAAAACGTCTGGACGGTAGCCAAAAATACCTGGGAAAAAGGTATGCAATACGCTTACCGCGACCGGAAAACCAAGAAAAGAAACTTCCGCGCACTTTGGATCCAGCGCATTAACGCTGCCGCACGGATGGAAGGAATGAGTTATTCTCAGTTGATCGGTTTATTGAAGAAGAACGATATCGAAATTAACCGGAAAGTATTGGCTGATTTAGCAACCAATCAACCTGCTGCATTTAAGGCAATTGTTGATAAGGTGAAATAACCGTCGGGTAAATAAGGTGAAATAAATACAGGAGGCTGTCTGCTTTGCAGATGGCCTTTTTTAATTACAAACTATGGAATCATCATTTTTCAAACATGTCGAGTCTGAGCTCAGAGGAGTCTTTGGCAGTGATTTCCGGTTACTGGGAAAGGAGGGAGTCGGAGGAGGCTGTATCAGCCGGAGCGCAAAACTGAAAACAAGCCACGGCGATTTTTTCATCAAGTGGAACAGTTCTGCGGCTCCCGACCTGTTTCTCCGCGAAGCTGAAGGACTGACAGCAATGGGGAAGGCAACAGAGAGCGAACTGATTATTCCAAAGGTGATTTTATCGGCCAAAGCCGGAGAATGGCCAGGCTTTATTGTTCTGGAGTTCCTGAATACGGGCTATTCGCACGATCAGGCTGAGAAGTTGGGTATAGGGCTCGCTGTCCTTCACCGGTATCACCACCCGCAATTTGGTTTTTACCGTGACAACTACTGCGGGTCCACCCTCCAAAAAAATGCCTGGCAGTCAAACTGGATTGATTTCTTCGTTCATAACAGGCTGTTGTTCTTGTTGAATATGCTTACGGGGAACCGTCGATACGAGGTATCCGAAAGGAAGGTTTTCGACCGCCTTATTGTCAGACTGCCGGGTTTATTACTTCCTTCTTCTTCGCCGGCACTCATTCACGGTGATCTTTGGTCGGGAAACTGTCTGTACACAGAGAAAGGACCGGCGCTGATTGATCCGGCGGTTTATTTTGCCGATCGTGAAATGGAATTGTCAATGATGAGCCTTTTTGGTGGTTTTTCCCGGTCGACCTGGACTGCATATCAGGCACACTTTCCGCTGGAGGCAGGATGGGAAGAGCGCATACAGATCTATCAATTGTATCATCTGCTGAACCATTATTGTTTGTTTGGAGGTTCTTACGGACGGCAGTCATTATTTCTGGCAAAAAAGTTTGCCGGATAGGAAAACGTATCGTCAAATTGTGGTAAATTAGTTTAAACTATAAAAATTGCCAATTGTGGAATCGGAAATTTCGGGAATATGCCATCATGCAGTTTTATGTTATGACCATAACAAGGGACTGATCCTGCCGGATAAAGTACCTTATATCGGGATGGGGTCTTCTTATTTTGCTGCGTTGGTACTGCGTTACCTTGGTAAAAAGATTTATCCTGAATTGGCTTCCGAGTATTTTAATTACCTGGAAGATGTAAAGCAGTTTGAAAAGGCTGTTTTGATTTCCCAATCGGGCGAGAGCAGTGAGACATTGTGGTGCGCAGAATTGTTTGAAAAATTTGTTTGCATTGTAAACGAGACTGAAAGCCCGCTGGGGCGCCATCCCGGAGCTGATATCGTGGTTGACCTTTGTGCCGGAGAGGAAAAATATTCTTCTGCAAAAACATTTATTAATTCGTTAATTGTGCTTTTCCTTGGGCATGGTATCGATCCTACACCTGCCCTGGTTCGTATGCAGGAAAACTTTCCGTTGTACCGTTCACAGGGGTATGATTGGGGTAAGCAGATTCATTCACTTTTGAAGAAAAGGAAATATAAAGGTTTTTACATTCTGGGTGCGGGTCCTAACCTGGGCGCAGCCATGCAGGCAGCGCTGGTATTAACCCAGATCACAAAGTACCCGTTTTACGGGATGTCGATGGCTCAATTTGATCATGGAATAAAGGAAGCTTCCGGGAGATCAGTCATTTTTGTAATCACTCCGGATGGTATTCGCGATGAGCGTCCTTTCACCCTTAAGCAAAAGATTAAATCGGCCGGCGGAGTTTATTTTGAATGGAATGAACCGGGAATACCGGAATACCTGAGCCCGGTCACATCGGCTATCCCATTTTTCTTTTTGTCTGCTTTCCTGAAGAAAAAGCTGAAAATCAAAGATCCGTTTCTGGTTGGAGATAAAATTACCCGGACCCGTAGCTAAATTTCAACGAGCTTATTTTTAATGGCATACATCACAAGTTGCGCTGTATTTTTGCATTGGCTTTTTTCAAGGATATTCGCCCGGTGTTTATCAACCGTTCTTTTGGAGATAAACAGTTGCTCTGCTATTTCCTGGTTGGATAATCCCTGGCAAATGAGGATGAGAATTTCGATTTCCCTTTCCGAAAGCTCTGCAAGGAGTTCCTTGGGCTTGCTACTTGTACGGAGACTGTTTACAAGAGTCTGAAGTAATTCGGATGAGAAAAAGTTTCCGCCTTCATAAACGGCTTCAAGCGCATTTTTTACTTCGGTCATATCTGAATTTTTCAGCAAAAAGCCTTTTACGCCCGCATCGACCATTTTGTAGTAGTAGTCTTCTTCGCCATACATGGAAAGCGTGATGATTTTCAGGCCGGGCCATTTTTGCAGAGCGAGCCGTGCTGCTGTGATCCCGTCCATTACAGGCATATCGATGTCAAGTAAAACCAGGTCAACCTCGGTTTTCTCCAGAAGATCAAGGAATTCCTGTCCGTTGGCTGCTTCCGCAACAACACGATAGCTGTTTAAACTGTTGAGCAGGATCTTTAACCCGTTCCGAAATAAAGTATGATCGTCAACAATGATTATTTTACGGATTGCGCTACTCATTTTCAATTTTAACTTTAATCGTTACCATCATTCCTTTCCCAGGCTCACTTTCAATGGCAATTTCCCCCTTCATCGAATTGATCCTGGAGAAAATATTGGAAAGCCCCATGCCTCTGTTGCCCGGCCGGTCTGTAAGCTTGTTTTTATTCATGCCTTTACCATTGTCCTGGTATACAATTGTAATGTTTTTTCCTTCTTTAACCAAGCTGATATCGATCTTTTTTGCTTTGGCATGTTTAATTGTGTTGTTTATAAGTTCACACAACACTCTGTACAATACCACTTCCATATCACTGTCAAAACGTTCATCCCCCAGGTTTGATTCCAGATTGATATACATGGCTTTGGTGATATTGATTTTATTAATGAAGTTGCGAAGAGCGCGCAGCAAGCCGAAATTGTTAAGAACATGGGGGCTCAGATTGTCGGAAATCTCTTTCAGTGATTTGATCGCTTCATTGATGATCATTTCCGTGTTTTTTACAATTTCATCAGAAGCCTGATCATGCTTAAGCTGAGCTAACGATGATACCGACATCTTAACTGTTGAAAGCAGCGGACCAAGTCCGTCGTGAAGATCTTTGGCAAAGCGCTTTCTTTCTTTCTCTTCTGTTTGAATAATAGCTTTAAGGAACATTTTCTCGGTAAGGCGTCTTGAATCTTCAACGCGTTGCATGTATTTAAATATCTTCTGGATCAGGAATACCCCAATGGCAAAAGCAAGCGCAATGACCACGCCAAACCAAACCATTACCTGCCCCAATTCCTGTGCTTCGAAATTGCTGATATAAGGCAGGAACTCTACCAGGCGCTGGCAGGCCATCAGGATGAATCCCACGGTGAGCAGGATCCACGAAAAATTGTATTTGGTGACTTTTGTGAGCTTGACAGCCACGCCTACCGCGAAGAATTGCAAAACAATCGAAATCACCAGCAATATCTGAAGTACCATATCCGTAATGTTTTAAGCGAAATGTAAAGGTACAAAAAAGCTTTTAGCTGTGAGCTTTTAGTGGTGAGCTCCCTGCGTTTAAATTTTAAAACTAAAAGGTCATGGCTGATAGCTAACAGCTTTTTCTTATTTTTAACAAAAACTTTGGCATGTCAGAACTTCAGCTATATAAAGCTTCAGCAGGCTCGGGTAAAACCTTTCGTTTGACCATGGAATTCCTGAAAATCGTGTTGAATAACCCACTGGACTATAAGAGTATACTGGCTGTTACTTTTACAAATAAAGCAACTACTGAAATGAAGTACCGGGTGGTGCGGGAACTTTATCATCTGGGGCAGGGAGAACACACAGCCTACCTGGATGAGTTGAAGAAGGAAACCGGATTGCCTGATGAAATACTGGCCATACGCGCCCGGAAGTGCCTGAAAGGAATTCTGCACGATTATTCCCGGTTATCAATCAGTACGATCGATAGTTTTTTTCAGCGGGTAATCAAGGCATTTGCTAAGGAAATGGGGATGAATACGGCTTATCAGGTTGATCTGGATGACGAACAGATCCTGGATGAAGCGGCAGATGAACTGTTGTTTTCAATCGACGAAGATCGTGAATTGCTGGAGTGGCTGAAGCAATTTGCCCGCGAGAAAATTCAGGAGGGGAGCGGATGGAATTTGAAAGGGGAGATTTTACGGCTTGGCAGGCAGATTTACAATGAAGCTTTTAAAGAACTGAATCAAGCTCTGCACGATAAGTTGAATGATAAGACGTTTATCCGGTCATACAGGAATGATTTGCAACAGATCATATTTGAGTTTGAGAACCGGTTAAAGCAAATAGGACGGGAGGGATTACGGTTAATTGGTGAAGCCGGCTTTACCATTGCCGATTTTAAATTCGGGGCTGCAGGCGCCGCAGGCAGCTTCAATAAAATGCTGAACGCCGAATTTACGACCGGAAGCCGTGTGCTGGCTGCTGCCGGTGATATTTCAGCTCTTTGCAAAAAGCCTGCGTCAAAGGAACTGGAGTCGACAGCCTTAAAAATACAGCCTTTGCTTGCTGAAGCAGTCTGGTTCTATCGCGAAAGAGTCAGAGAATATCATACGGCAAAGCTCATCACCGATCAGTTATATACCCTGGGAATTCTTGTCGATCTTCAGGAAATGGTGAGGAAAGTCACCCATGAAAAAGGGGTGGTGCTGATCTCCGAATCCGGGTCGATGCTTAAACAAATCATTGCCGATTCAGAAACACCTTTTGTGTACGAGAAAACCGGGGTTTATTACCGGCATTTTATGATCGATGAATTTCAGGATACTTCAGGTTTACAATGGAATAATTTCAAGCCCTTAATTGGAAACTCACTGGCGGAAAATAATCTGGGAATGATTGTGGGTGACGTGAAACAGGCGATTTACCGGTGGCGTAACGGCGACTGGAATTTACTTGCTTCACAGGTTGCAAAATCATTTCCTGCCAATGGTTCCTGTGAAAAGCAGCTTCTCCGGAACTGGAGAAGCGCGGGACAGGTGATCCGCTTTAATAATCGCATATTTCAGTTGATTCCGGCTATTCTGGGACAGCACTTTAAACATGAACTCAATGAGGCCGGACAGGATCAGTCGCTTTCGTCCGACGAAATCGTAAATATCTACAAAGGAAGCGTTCAGGAATTGGGTCGAAAAGAAGCGGATCAGGAAGGCTATGTCCGGATGCGTTTTTTTAAAAACGACAGGAAAAAGAAAAACGGTGAAGCCGACGAAAATCACACTGACGAAGATGAAAACAAGCAACTTATCTTGTCCGATTTAATCGAACAGATTAAGCGGGTGCAGGAAATGGGAGGCCGGGCCAACGAAATCGCCATATTGGTCAGAAGAAAGGATGAAGCTGCGCTGGTCGCCGACAAATTGCTTTCAGAAAAGGCAAAGTCGGAGGGTCGGTGGAATTTCAATGTTCTTTCCAGTGAATCGCTTTTTGTAAAGAATGCTGACACCGTTTCGTTTATTCTGTCCCTGCTTTCGCTGATCATCGATCCGACTGACAGTCTGGCCCTGGCCCGCACTAATTATTTTTACTACAGTAAAATTGAACCCCGGCTGGCATCGTTTGGGAAAATGCCGGATTTAACGCTCCGGAATAATCAGGAACAGCTAAGTATGAACTTCAAAGGCGCTTATGTTCCTGGTCTTTCCCGGCAATTTGAATCGTTCCGGGAAGAAGAAAATGCCCTTTATTTACTTTTAAAAAGTGATTATTTCACAGAAACGCTTGGCACGCGCAACTTGCAGGAAGCCATATTTAAGATCTGTGAAATCTTCAGACTGTTTGAACTAAAAGATGAACTGGCCTACCTCCAGGCCTTTATCGATCAGGTTAATGCATTCAAGCAAAACCGGAAGACAGATCTGTCAGCTTTTCTTTCCTGGTGGGAGGAACAAGGGCAGAACAAAACCATTGCTGTTTCGGAAGATTTGGATGCCATCCGCATTCAGACCATTCACAAGGCCAAAGGACTGGAATATCACTTTGTATTTATTCCATTCTGTGACTGGTCTCTGAGTATTTCGGGAAAACATGCTCCTGTTTTATGGTGCCGGCCGTTGACCGAGCCGTTTAGCCGTCTGGAACTGGTACCGGTGAGATATTCTCCGAAGATGGGCGAATCATTATTTTCCCGCGAATACTTTACTGAAAAGATGTGCAATTATGTGGATAACCTGAATTTACTATATGTGGCGTTCACCCGTGCCCGCCAAGCTCTTTTTACCTGGTCGTCCTGTAATGGAAAACTGTCGTCGACAGGTGATCTGCTTCTGGAAAGCATCAGGCAGGACCGGGAGATCCCGCATCAGGGACAGGAGGAGCGGACCCTGAACCTCTCGGATTATTATCAGGAAGAGATGCAGTTGCTGGAAGCCGGAACACTGAAAGCAGCAGGTATAAGTGAAGCAAAAACTGAAAAAAGCATTCATCTGCGTGATTTTGGATTTGCTGATTTCAGCAGCTTCCTGAAGTTGCGGAAGAATTATGAGAATTTTTTCGAAACCGGTGATCATCCCGGACGAAATATTAATAAAGGAAGGCTGATCCATGAAATACTGGCCCGGATTACACATGCCAATGAGCTAAGCAAGGCTGTACGTGAGCTGGTCTATCAGGGGATGGTGGGCAGGACTGATGCCGGGCAAATTGAAAACGAGCTTCGGGAACTTTTATCTGATCCTGAAGTGGTAAGTTGGTTTGACGGGAGTTACCGCGTTGTAAATGAACGGAATATTCTGACAGGTGTAAACGGATTGAAGCGACCCGACCGGATTATGCTGTCGGACAGTATGGTTATTGTGGTCGACTATAAGTCAGGAGAAAAAGTGTTGGAAAAGTATCACCACCAGGTTAGAAATTATATGCGGGCGCTGAATGCGTGCGGCTACAGGAATATCACCGGATTCATCTGGTATACAAGAATTAACAGGAGGGTAGAAGTAAATCTGTAGTCCGTACTAATAAAGGAAGCCCTTGATTTTCGGAGCTGACAAAACAGGTTTTCACTGCCAGAAGTTTGCCTGTTCTTTTTCAAAAATGTATTTTTGAAGGAAAATAACGGAAATGATACAGAGAATACAGACAGTTTATATCCTTTTGTCGGCCATTCTGATCGGCTTGCTTTTTTCACTTCCCTTTGCGGAGATCGCTCATCATGATCAGCTTTTTCTTTTTGACGTCCGTGGTATTGTAAGAAATGATACGGTACAGGAAAACGGTTTGCCATTGGGATTATTGATCGGATTGCTTCTGATCCTGCATGTATATACGCTTTTCATTTATAAAAAAAGGATCCTTCAGATCCGCATACTGGTTTTTAGCATTATTTTGATGATCGGTCTTTTCGGTCTCTTTTATTTTTTTACGTATTATACATTCAATGATGCGCAAATCAGTTTTAAGATGGGTGTAATCTTCCCTCTTGTCGCTGTGATCCTTGATTACCTGGCGATCAGGAATATCGGGAAAGACGAAACATTGATCCGTTCAGCTGATCGGATCAGATAAGCTATAAACAGGTCTTGTTAGTTGACGTGGTACCTGGGAATGGAAAAGCAAAATGTATTTGTATTTTCTCCGGCGATCAGTTCGATTGTCCCATATAATGATTCAACAAAATGCTTGGCTACAGTTAAACCTATTCCAAGTCCCTCGGTTTTTAAGTATCCCAATCCGGATTTGTCGAACAATTCAAAAATTTGTTGTTTATCTGAATTTGAAATTGGTTTACCCGAGCTGGTAACGAAGAACGTGATCAATGAATCTGTCATTCTCTCAATTCCAAAGAGGATTTGACTTTCCACTTCAGCGAACTTGATGGCATTGTCCAGCAGATGATACAGAATATGCTTTAATTTTTCTCCGTCAGTCAATAAGCTTAAAGATGGCCTGGGATTTATGGACAATAAAACAAGTTGTTTTTTTTTCATTGAGGATTTCAGCCGGAATATATCCTGCAGCTCAGAGAAAATTTTTTCGATCATTATCATTTCCCAATGCAAGGACGGTTTTTCGCCGGAATGCGTCAATGAGAGCTCAATCAGATCGTTCATCATCAACAGGAAACTATCTGCATTGGTGGTAACCAAATCGGCATATTCCCTGTATTTTTCATCACTTTTGTCTACATCCATTTCTGCCAGGATGTTGATGAATCCAAGGATGCCGTTCAGGGGGGTTCTTATTTCGTGACTAAGGCTATTGATAAATTCATTTTTTACATTTTGCGAGACCAGCGATTGGGTATCCAGTTGCTTTATCTTTTCTCCCAATACATTGACAATAGTTGCTTTTTCAATAATCCCGATAAAGCTGCCGTTTTCAAAAACAGGTAATGCAGAGGAATGACTTTTACACATTTGCGTCCAGGCAAATAAAATATTTTCCTGGCTGTCCAGGCAGTCTTTTTTCGTTACACAATCGATTACCAGTTTCCGTGGATTTCTGATCAGATCGGCAGGGGTGAGAATCCCGCAAAATTGATCTTCTTCAAAGACAACCAGGAAGTTTCGTTTGATCAGTTCATCTTCAATGGAGCTAACCCCACGGTATGCATCCACTTTTTGAAAAAAAGGAGATAAATTTTGTCTTATAAGCATCATTAATTAAAACTCCCTTTTTATAGCCTCATAATAAATCTTGACTTTAAAGTCGACTTTCATTATTTCCCCTTCGCTTATAAAAGGGAATACCTTTTCTTTCAAAATGGAAATAATCTGGTCTTTATTAATTTTCTTTAGCAGCCGTTTATTTATGAATGCTGCATCAATGATCGGATCATCCATTTCGTAGACTTCAAACTCATCAGGAATAAGGAACTGAAATGATTTCCATAACCCAATTCTGCCGTGAGGCGATTTTCTTCCGATGATCAAAATCTCCTCAAATGGAGGCAACCTTATTTCTTCAAAACCTAAACTAATTTCGTATTTTCTCGAATCTGTCTCTTTCATAATGCGGATACAGTCTGTTATTTTGGTTGAAACAAGGACGATTATCTTTTAAAATCAGGAACTGATCCCTGACAAGGTTAATCATTTATTCTATTTGCAAAGTAATTATTTTTTTTCTATAATTTATATATAATAATGAAAAAAAGTTCACTTTATTAAAAATAATTACTTATGTTTAGTTTTGATCTTGACAACGAATGAAACTTTAAAGTATTAAATTTGATAATTTAAAAGGCAAGTTTGATCATTGTAAAGATCATTTTGAAAACTTAATCAGCCAAATATGTTTTGCTTGACATAATATTGTGTTTGATTTAAATAAATATTTAAAGAACTAATGTTCTATATTATGTACCTGTTAATCCGGATGTGTATATGTTGGTTTTTCTGTGTATCTTCGCAGCTTTTAAAAGATTAAAAAGATGTTGACTCCGGAAATTATTCAGCGCCTGGCGGGATCGCTCGGGCTGGCATCTCTTCAGGTTAAGAATACGATTGACTTACTGGACGAAGGCGCCACTGTACCTTTCATTTCACGTTACCGGAAAGAACGCACAGGTAGTCTGGATGAGGTACAGATTGGGGCAGTCAGGGATGCGAAAGTTAAAATGGAAGAATTGCTGAAGCGAAAAGACGTTATTCTGAAGACCATTGATGAGCAGGGGCAGTTAACACCGGAGTTAAAAGACAGGATCGGCAAGTGTTTTGATTCCACAGAGCTTGAAGACATTTACCTTCCCTTTAAGCCGAAGCGGAAAACCAGAGCTACGATTGCAAGGGAAAAGGGACTGGAACCTCTGGCGGTGATTATCATGAAGCAGTTGGATCGGGATCCGGAGCATAGGGCGCTTGCATTCGTCAAGGCTGAAGTTCAAACCGTTGAAGAGGCTTTATCGGGCGCCCGTGATCTTGTGGCAGAATGGATCAGTGAAAATGAAAAGGCCAGGAATATGGTTCGCCAGGCCTTTAGCGGCACTGCGGTCATCAAATCGAAAGTAGTGAAGGATAAAGAAGAAACGGGCGAAAAATACCGCGATTATTATGACTGGGAAGAACCCCTGAAGTATTGTCCTTCTCACCGGCTGTTGGCCATGCGCCGGGGGGAAAGCGAAGGGTTCCTGCGGATTTCGGTTACTCCTGATGAGGAGTATATTACCGGAAAGTTGATCCGTTTTTTTGTTCGTTCACAAAATAAGTGCGGTGAACAGGTAGAAATGGCTGTGCGCGACAGTTATAAACGGTTGCTGGCTCCGTCAATAGAAACAGAATTTGCCGCTTCATCAAAGTTAAAGGCTGACCAGGAAGCAATCCGTGTTTTTGCAGAAAACCTGAGGCAGTTACTATTGGCACCTCCCCTCGGACAAAAGCGTGTGCTGGCTATTGACCCGGGTTACCGTACCGGTTGCAAGGTAGTGTGTCTGGATGCGCAGGGTGATTTGCTTCACAATGAAACCATCTATCCGCATAAGCCACAGGAAGAAACGAAACAGGCTGCCCGTAAAATTACGTCATTGGTCAATGCCTACCAGATCGAAGCGATTGCCATTGGAAACGGGACAGCCGGCCGGGAAACGGAGCAGTTCATCAAAAAGCTGCGGTATGACCGGGACCTGAACGTGTTTGTCGTGTCGGAAGATGGTGCGTCGGTTTATTCCGCTTCGAAAGTTGCCCGGGATGAGTTCCCGCAATATGATGTGACGGTCCGGGGATCAGTATCGATTGGCCGCAGGTTAATGGATCCGTTGGCCGAGCTGGTTAAGATTGATCCGAAATCGATTGGCGTAGGTCAATATCAGCACGATGTGGATCAAAAGTTACTGAAAGAAAGTCTGGATTCCGTGGTCGAGTCGACAGTGAATCTGGTTGGCGTGAACGTGAATACGGCATCCAGGCATCTTTTAACTTATATTTCGGGTCTGGGGCCTCAGTTAGCTCAGAATCTTGTGGATTACAGGCGAGATAACGGTCCGTTTTCATCAAGGAAAGAATTAATGAATGTTCCGAGGATGGGGCCAAAGGCGTTCGAACAGGCCGCTGGTTTTTTACGGATCCCGGGGTCGGAAAACCCGCTTGATCATTCCGCGGTTCATCCCGAATCATACCATGTCGTGGAAAAGATAGCCTGCGATTTGAAATGCTCCATCGGAGACCTGATCGCATCGAAGAATCTGCAGGACCAAGTTGATTGGGAACACTATGTCAGTGACCGCACGGGCTTACCTACCCTGATGGATATCAAGGCTGAATTGGCAAAACCGGGAAGGGACCCGCGGCAGGTGATCAGGGTTTTTGAATTTGCAGATGGAATATTCAAAATGGAAGATCTTCAGGTTGGAATGATTTTACCTGGAATAGTGACCAATGTCACTAAATTCGGGGTCTTCGTCGATGTAGGGATTAAGCAGGATGGATTGGTTCATATTTCGCAACTGGCTGACCGCTTTGTTAGTGATCCCAATGAAATTGTCAAACTGCACCAGCATGTAACGGTAAGAGTGACTGATGTTGACATTTCGAGAAAGCGGATTCAGTTGAGCATGAAAGATGTGATTCAGTTATAACCGACAGATACGGATCAAAAAGCTTACCTTAAAAACAGTAAGCTTTTTGAATTATATCTTTCTTAAATTTCGTCTTCTTCTTCTTCATCATACAGATCTTCCTGATTCTCGAATTCATCCTCCAGAAAGTTTTCTGCTTCTTCCAGCAAAGATTTGATCAGTTCGGGTGACTCGGGAGCTTCACTGATCCAGTGAATTTCCTGATTCGACCAAAAATCTTCGATATCACTTTCTACAATAAATTTTGGTTCTTCAGTATGAACAACATAAATCGTATCCGGTGATTCCTGTGAATTGTCAGCAAGCAAAAATTTTGGTAGCATAATTTTTTTGTTTAATTATTAAAACAAAAGTAGATAAAAACCTTTTTATAATTATTCTTTCCAGGTGAAATTTATGCAAAATTTATTTTTCACCGAAAGGTGCGGTATTGAGCTTATTTTATTTCGATTTGACGATTATTAAGTCAAAAATATTACTTTAGGCGATATTTCCTGAAATCCTAAACTTACTTTATGAACAAATTGAACGAGATTCTTTCGTTAATTGACAGGCATATTGGCGGAAGCGACTGGTTTGTCTACCTGCTGTTGGGCACGGGTCTGTTTTTCACCGTTTATTTAAAATTTCCGCAACTCAGGTATTTAAAGTATTCGATTCGAATTATCCGGGGCAAGTTTGACCGTGCAGGTGATGCCGGCGATACGTCTCATTTTCAGGCTTTGGCGACGGCATTATCGGGTACAGTGGGAACGGGAAATATTGCAGGAGTGGCTTTGGCCATTCACTTGGGTGGTCCGGCAGCGCTTTTTTGGATGTTGATGACTGCATTGGTAGGTATGACAACCAAATTCGTGGAAGTGACGTTGTCTCACAAATATCGTGAAAAGACTGCAGATGGAACGATGGCGGGCGGCCCGATGTATTACATGCGAAACAGACTGGGGTTAAGGTGGATGGCGGTTTTGTTTGCGGTTGCGACTGTTTTTTCGTCGTTTGGAACAGGAAATTTGCCTCAGATCAATTCGATTTCCAATTCGGTTTTCGCGACCTTTGGTATTAACAGGGTACTGACAGGTTTCGTGCTGGCGTTGCTTTTGGGATTCGTGATCATTGGGGGTATTAAACGGATTGCCAAGGTGTCGTCGCGTCTTGTTCCTATAATGGCTTTGATTTATTTCGCCGGTTCATTGATGGTTATCGGCTACAATTACCAAAATATACTGCCCGGTATAGCGGAGATGTTTCGTGATGTTTTTACGGGAACTGCCGCGGCAGGGGGTTTTTTGGGAGCAGGGTTTTCGTTCGCATTTAACAGGGGCGTTAACCGCGGGCTTTTTTCGAATGAGGCAGGGCAGGGGTCCGCGCCGATTGCCCATGCCGCAGCGCGAGCTCATGAACCGGTTTCGGAGGGTCTGGTTGCATTGCTCGAACCATTTATTGATACCGTTATTATTTGTATGTTGACCGGACTGGTGATTATTTCTTCGGGTGTCTGGAATGAAAAAATTGAAAACCAGTTTCAACGGGCTGATTTACTGGTGTTGTCATCTGTCTATGATGATTCTGTTCTGGAGGACCAGAACAGGCTATATGATTTTCTGCGGGGAAACGAACAGCTTCCTTTATATTCGGGAGAACTGACAATCGAAAAGGGGGTTATTCAGGATCAACTGACGATACTTCATGCCCGTTCAGTGGCTGAAAATGTACGTGTATTCAACAGTAATGAACTGTACACCGGAAAAGTGAATGTGGTTAACGGTGCTGTTTACGGACAGGACCGGATCATTTTCAAAGGAAAGTCATTAATTCACAGCGCACCATTGACCAACGCGGCCTTTACCAAGAGTTGGCTTGGTGGGTATGGTAGTTATATCGTAGCGATCAGCCTTCTGTTATTTGCTTTTTCAACTGCTATTTCGTGGTCTTATTACGGTGACAGAGCTATTACCTTTCTGTTTGGCACAAAGGCAAAAAAATACTACCATGTGACTTATGTCATGGGTTTTTTCTTCGCATCGTTTATTGACACTACACTGATATGGACTTTTTCGGGAATAACTATCGCTCTGATGACCATACCCAATTTAGTTGGGATCTTGTTGTTAAGGAAAGAAATGAAAGCGGAGGTAAAAAGCTTTTGGAAAGAGTATGCTTTACGTTTTCCGGATGAAAAAGCTCCGGTCGGTTAATATTATTGTTGAATAACGGAAATTTCAGGATATAAATTGTTAAATTCACCTTTCAAATTATAGTTCCAAATATAGATGACGAGCGATACTGACTTTTCAAACCTTGCGATGCTGATTGCCGATGATAATCCGGTTAACAGAAGGATTGTCACTTTATTATTAAAAGGACGTTTACAGGATGTGGATGTCGCTTTTACCGGTTCGCAGGCTTTGTCCAAATTCATGCAAAAGCGTTATGATATCATCCTGATGGATATTCATATGCCCGAAATGAATGGCTATGAGGCTGCTTCAGCTATTCGGCGATATGAGGCGGAGCATTACAGGACCAAAAGGGCCATTATTATTGCCATGACAGCGAGCGAGGAAGGTGAAGTCATTTCCCGGTGTTATGATGCAGGTATGGATGCCTATCTGGGGAAACCGTTTCTTGTTCAGCAGCTCTTTGATATTCTGAAACGGCTCGCGGGTGCATAGCGGAGAAGAAGGGTGCAGGGCATAGAGAGGAGATAAAGCATGGGGACTTCTTTCTTTAGGTGATCAGGCGCTAATACTCATGATTTCTTGTTATTTTTGTGCCTGCAAAAAGCAATTATGGCGAGAATTTATCCGGATAATTTTGAAGCGAAGATAGGATTTGACAGGATCCGAGACTTACTCAGGGGCAATTGTCTTAGTTCACTTGGGCAGGACAAAGTTGATGAGATGGTATTTTGGTTTGACGCGAAGCAGATTGAGGCTGAGCTTTCCAGGACCGACGAATTTTTGAAGCTCATCACGGAACACGAAAATTTTCCCACAAGTTATTATTTCGATCTGCGGCCTGCTCTTGCACGGATCAAAACGGAGGGACGTTTTCTGGAGGTGCATGAGTTGTTTGACTTAAAACGTTCACTCGAAACCATCACAGCCATCGTTCGTTTTTTGCATAATCAGCATGAAGAGCGCTACCCGGCGTTGAAGCAAATGCTTGGCGAGGTGCAGATTTTCCCTTATGTAAAGGAGCGGATTGACCAGATCCTTTCGCCATTCGGTAAAATAAAAGATCAGGCTTCGGCCGAGCTGGCCCGGATCAGGCGTGACCTTCAGGCGAAGCAGAGTCATGTGTCCAAACGCCTGCACAGCATTTTAAAGGAAGCGCAGCGGGAAGGGCTGGTGGAAGAGGATGCCTCTGTTTCAGTCCGTGACGGGCGGCCTGTCATTCCCATTGCTTCGGGCATGAAGCGAAAGATAAGCGGTATTATTCATGATGAATCGGCCACCGGGAAAACCTCGTTTATTGAGCCGGCAGAGGTGGTTGAACTAAACAATGAGATCAGGGAACTGGAATATGCTGAAAAGCGGGAGATCATTCGGATATTGATTGAATTTTCGACCGATATCCGACCCTATCTTTTTGAACTCACGAGCCTTTATGATTTTCTTGGGCTGGTCGACTTTTTAAGGGCAAAAGCTTTACTTGCAAGACGAATGGGAGCGGTGATCCCTATCCTTGAAAAGGGTTGCCTGCTCGACTGGCGCCAGGCGGTTCACCCGTTGTTAAAGTTCAACCTGGAAAAAGAAAAACGGAAAGTTGTACCGCTGGATATCCGACTGAGCCGGGAAAAGCATATTCTGATGATATCGGGACCCAATGCCGGGGGAAAATCGGTGTGTCTGAAGACCGTGGGATTGCTTCAGTATATGATGCAGTGCGGATTACTGATCCCTGTCGACGAGAACAGCCGTTCGGGTATTTTTGAGAATATTTTTATCGATATCGGTGATGAGCAATCGATCGAGAATGACCTGAGTACCTACAGTTCGCACCTGATGAATATGAAATTCTTCCTGAAGAACGCCAATGAGCGAACCTTAATCCTGATCGATGAATTTGGCACGGGAACCGAGCCCATGCTGGGTGGTGCTATCGCCGAATCCATACTGGATCAACTGAACCGGCAGGGAATTTTTGGTGTGATTACGACGCATTATACGAATCTGAAGCATTTTGCTTCATCGGCCGATGGGATCGAGAATGGGGCTATGATGTATGATGCCAGTCGCATGGAACCACTTTTCCGGCTTGAAACAGGAAAACCCGGAAGCTCATTTGCCTTTGAGATTGCCCGAAAAATAGGTATGCCTGAAAACATTCTGCAGGAGGCTACCAACAAAATAGGTAAGGACCATATCAACTTTGACAAGCATTTACGCGAGATTCTTCGGGATAAACGCTACTGGGAGTCCAAGCGGCAACGCATCAGACAGGTAGAAAAAACGCTGGATGAAATCTCATCGAAATATGAAGTCGATCTGAAAAAGCTGAATGAACAACGCAAGCAGATCTTAAGCGACGCTAAAACGGAAGCAGAGAAGATCCTTTCTGAAGCAAATAAAACCATCGAGAACACCATTCGGGGAATCAGGGAGAACCAGGCTGAAAAGGAGAAGACACGGGCTATTCGCCAGGAATTGGAAGTTTTCAGGGAAGAGGTGGCAAAAACTGACTCGAAAGATGACGAGTGGATTAAAAGGAAAATTGAGCAGCTCCGGCAAAAGAAAGAAAAACGAAAAAAGAAAGAGGAGCCGGTGAATAAGTCCGCCGAAATAAAAGAGGAAAAAGAAATTGAACCTGGCAGTCTGGTTAGGATCGAAGGGCAGGGGAGTATTGGTGAGATCCTGGAAGTAGGAGACAAGAACGTCGTGGTCGCCTTTGGACAGTTACGGACTTCAGTTAGCCGGAACAAAGTTGAACTGATCAGCAACAATGAAGCTAAACGGGAGACGCGCGGAGTAAACCGGACGAAAGCGAACATCAACCAGAATCTTTCGGAGAAGAAACTGAACTTTAAGGCAGAAATCGATATCCGGGGCCAGCGGGCCGAAGAAGCCATCGTCAATATCCAGGCCTTTATTGACGAAGCCGCCATGCTCGATGTCCATGAAGTACGCATTTTGCACGGGAAGGGAACCGGAATTCTCAAGGATGTGATCCGCAACTATTTAAAATCGGACCCTGTAGTCAAATCGTTCCGCGACGAGCATGTGCAGTTCGGCGGCGCGGGGATCACGATCGTGGAGATGGGATAAAAAGCTCACCACTTATCGCTAACGGCTTCGTAGCTTCAAAAGTAAAAAATTGATCAGGAATGCGCCGGCAATTACCCAGTTTCCCCAGGGTAAGCTAACGATATCAACCAGTATTTTTCCTGTCAGCGCCACTGCTCCGCCGGTGACCATGGCCGGAACGCCCATTTTCTTATTGACGTTCATATTCGTGAGTGCAGCGATCAGCGGCACGATGAATGCTCCTGAATAGACGGCCAGCGCCAGCAGGAGCATACCGATGATGGAAGTGATTTTTATGGCAATAAGCATGCTGACCAGTCCTGTGAGCGCAATAAAGATGCGTGTCAGGTTGAGCGACTTTCTGTTGTCAATATCTTTTTTGGTCAGTTCGCTTAGGATGATCGCCGCGCTGAGAATCGTTGTATCGGCCGATGACAGGACCGCCGAGAGCAATGCGGCGGCCATCAGTCCGACAGCCCAGTCAGGCAGATAAAAGCCGATGAGTTCGATCAACGCCACAGATCCTTTTAATTCGTCCGCCGGCAGGTTTTCACCGGCAACTACACCCAGGTAGGTCAGAACAAAAGCAAAGGGGATGAGGACCGAAGCCACGATGATTACGCTTTTGCGGGCTGTGGCTTCGTCGCGTGCGCAGAATACGCGCGAGTATATATCCGGACCTACGACAAACGTACTTGAAAATGTCAGGAACAGAATCAGCAGGTCAAATGGACCGAATGCCGGGTTAAACGGAAATGAATCGGTCACCGGTTTCAGGTGGATTTCATGCTTTACACTGATGAACAGCGCGCATATCACAATACCTGCCAATATAATAATGGCCTGGTAGAGATCAGTTTTCAGGATGGACATTTGTCCGCCCAAAAGCGTATATCCAATAAATACAGTTCCGGCGATGATCACCCCGTATTCATAGGGGAAACCGAAAAGGGCGAACAGTACTTTTGCTGCTGCAACGATCTGGGCCGCCACGATACCGGTCCAGGCCAGGGGAATAATGACAGAAGCTGATTTTCGTGCTGTTTCTCCGTAAAAACGACCTACCATCTCAGCCAGCGTAAACTTTCCATGTCTGCTTACTTTTTTCACCAGTGGTACAAGCAGCCAGAGTCCGAATGAAGCTGAAAGCAGGTACCATACTGCTGCCCAACCCTGATGAAGGGTCAGGTTAGCCGTTCCGAGAATGGCAGATCCTCCCAGGATAGTAGCCAGGAGGCTTCCTGCAACTTTAAAAATACCGTTTCTTTTCCCGGCAATGAAATAATCGGTTGGTGTTTTAACGCGGAAGGCCGAATAAACTCCAATCGTGATCAGCACCAGTCCGTATATCGCGAGAATGGTTATTTTCATACATCTTTCATTTCAAATTAGCTGTGTATAATTTGCGTACTAAACTTCATCACTTTCTTCAAGAACATCAACGTATGGAATTCACTACATGGATTTCACTTCGTTCAATTCGCTTCGCGGGTCTCGCACGCTCGATTCCCTTCGGGGATTTCGTTTCACGGATTTCCGCTTCGCTTCAATTCGCCAATAAACATCACCTTGGGTGTGAACCGTGGTTGCCGTGGCTCGTTTCATGCCTTAAAAATAGAAAAAATACCGATCATTCCGGCTGACCGGTGTCGCAGCCGGTGTATTCTGAAAACAGACAGGGCCCAAAACAATGATTTTTTTTGACATCGTTTAAATCATTCAATCTTTTTTGTTTTGATGATGTTTAATTTAGAAGAATTCAAGACCTTTATAATAGTTTTGAAACCGGAAAGGAAAATTAAACGAGGACAGAAAGATGAATAAAACATTTGGTGCGGGTATTGATCATGGAAAGAATACCGTAAACAACAAAACGATCATTCAGTACATTAATCTGAAACTAGCCGCCCTGGGTTACCCATGGTACCAGGATGACCGTACCGCGCAATTTCTTGAAATTGCTGCTCCGCTCCTGAGTAATTATAAAGAGCAATCGCGCCTGCTGATCAATCATTTGTCACCCATTGGGACCAGGATCCAGCATTTTATTGACAATTATCTAAGTGATCTTGCCGGTCAAAAGAGGATCTCATTGCCGCGTAATACGTTTGTTCTGGACACTCACGGACTGGCCCGGATGATGTCGGTTCCTCCCCATTCGGCCCTTTACGAAACGGACATCGTGAAAACATACCGGACCGCGCAGGGGATCCTTCACAATCCTAAAAGCGATAAACGGACCACTAAGGGCGTATTTCATGTATGTGAAGGAGGTCTGCCTATACCCAATGACAAGAAATCGGTTCCGAAAGCGACATTCGCACGTCTGCTCGAGGCTGCCCTTGATCCGCCTAAGGAGCTGATGCGGCTTCCGTTTACTTCAAATCAGGAAGAGCAGGCCGAATTATTTGTCAGTTTACTGCTTCGCCCCATAGTGGTACCTGAAGTTGAAGGGATCATAAAAGAGAAATCAATGGAGATCTGCTTCCTTGCGCCCGGGAACCTGATTGGTAACCTTGATTTTGTAGAATCTATTTTCGGGAATGCGGGTGATCCTTATTTGCCTCAAAATGATGCGGCTCTTGATGCAGAGAGCTGGACAGGCCATAGCGGGATCGTTATTCTGGCCACGCATTTGGTGGAATTGAAAAAGAAAGAGCTGGGACTTCCCCATTATGACCAGGCAACAGAAAGGCAGAGGCGCGACGGGATGTGCTGGAAGACTGATGACGAATTGTACAATGACGGTAATGCTTTTAAGGTCACTGCCCGTGACGAAAGAGGAATAGTAGTCACGATCATCGCCGATAATTATTTTGGTTATTGCAAAAAAGAAGTTAAAACGCAGATCAGTTATTCGGCCAATCTTTACGGGCTGGCCGAAGAGGAACATGCCGGAGGAGCGCTGGCTTTTCCTTCGTATGACCTTGGTGAACGATTTCATGCTGACGACAGATTACCAAAGAACGGGCTGACATTTAAAAAAATGGTACAGGAGTACCGGGATATGATGGAATTGCATCCTGAAGGATACGGGATTGATAAAAAATTCGATCAGATTATTTATATACCCGAAGATGCGGAATTCAATATTTTTGAACAGTCGGTGAGGTGGAAAACAGATGGCAGGAAACAGTCCATCAGGCTGGCCCCGTCATATTATTATGTTTTTCCTTCGGGATACAAAGTAGAAATGAGGAAGCGGTTGAACGGAAAACGCTGGCATTTGACCGGTACGTCTGCCGAGGGGACGTTATGCCATAAACCCTGTACGGTTTCCGGGGGAGGAAAATCGGAGATATCGAAGTCGATCAAGGATGCGATGATCCAGGGTTCAGTCATTGTTTCTGACTTACCCCGGGAGCTGGACCAGGTTGAGGAGATAATGAATATGGACTTTTCTAACCGCTTCAAAATTCCGGTTATCTATACGGTTCCTTCGCGCAAGATACTGGACCCCCGAAGAACATTAGGGTCAGTGATCAAATTGCTTACTCCGTCAGATGAATATACTGATGAATATAACCAGTGGATCAGATCGATCCCTGAAAAAATAAAGGATTTAATTTATATTGTAAAACGGAGGTATCACATAGAATGGGACCAGCATTGGCGTGATTACTTCTCGGTAGATAAGATCAACGGGATCCCGGGAAATGAATTAAAATTTCAAAATCTGAAGCTCATTACCAATTATCTCAGGGTAGGGCACGATCCCGATAATTCATGGCGCATATTTCAGGTACGACAGGACTTTTTCCCTGCAGAAAAGGTTCAGGTAGAAGATGATATTTCGGCTTCGATTGTATTGCCGGCGGTCCGGCTATCCGGATTGAATCCCGGCTATCATAACCCGAGTGTTAAAATGCTGGCTAACTGTGAGTCGAGGCTGTTCCAAAGGCCGGATGACTGCATCGTGAAAGGATATGACAAGCAGGCTGAAAAAGATCTGTCTTCACCCAATACCTTTTTGTCCAATTTTGAACCTTTGATCAAAGAAGATGTACGGAAGATCAAGGAAGATACCATTGGATTTGACTATTACACGTGTCCGGTTAAAGAGCTGATTGATCATTTTCTGGACGACAGCGGGGCCGAATATCTGGTTGTGCCTTCAGAACCCCGTCTGGTAGACGGAGTGCCGTCGGCCAATCCCCGTTACCTGCAAATACGTCCTGATTTTGTTCATCCGGTCGAAAAATACCTGGCCGAGACGTGTACGCGGATCTTTCGTAAAGTTCCTTTAGATCGGCCGCTTTTTCTTCCTGTCAATGCGGTATTGCCGGGCAGGCGAAATAATCCGGCCGATCCCGGGAATAATGTTCCGCCCCTGGCTATTTATAATCCTATCCATTACCAGGAATTGCCTGAATTATTTATAGACTTTATCTGCAGTGTCACAGGTAAATCGCCGTCTACGACGGGTTTTGGTTCAGAGGGAGCGCTGACCAAGGGTCCTTTTAATAACCTTTTGGTGGCAACCGACCTGAATAATGCATTGCTCTCGTACATTCTTACGGGCTACGAGCCACTTTCGTCAGCTGCCGGATATGTAGGACCAAAATACCGTGTGGATCATGATATCAGTCTGCTGATGCCTGAGATCATTTCGCGCATGTCGGTTGAAGAACGTCAGCCCAGGTTTTTGATCGGGCACGGGTATCTTGAAAAAACCGAGAATTTTGAATATAAAGGAGAGCTGGTAGAAGCCAGCCTGTTAGGTTACCGGATCACCATTCGTTTTGTGCATCATTTTCTTGGGCGCATTTTCAGTAATCCGGATGCAGTATTCACGGATGAAATGCTGCGGCCCGAGTTGCAGGATATGGAAACCTTCGTTCAGTCGATGAAAAACTTGTCCATTACGCAGAAGAGGGTTGCAGATGGTTTAATGACCGATGGCACTTACGAAGCCCTGTGTCCGCCGCTCCAGGCTTTGCTGAAAATAATGGTTGAAGGGAATTACAAAGGAAAAGACCGGACACATCCGGATATCCGGAGTTTGTTTACACGCGACTATGTGCTAGACAGTGATTGGTACAGGAACCGGTTGCTTTTAAAACAGGAGCGGGATGTGGCATTTTGGACTTCGAATATCAGCTATCTTGAAAGTGTTTTGGCATTGAAAAATTACGAAGAGACCGGGCAGAAACTCGATTTGTCAGGGCGGCTGAAAAATGCCCGCAACCAGTTGGCGCACGTTCAGTCGGGAGCCTATCTTGACGAGCTGTATGGAACCATTGGAGCCGACCCGCTAACATGAAAACGGAAGGGCGAATTTAATGAGATGGTTTATTTTTGTTCTGGTAATTGGCGGAGGGTTTTTGCTGGCATTGCAACGCTATATAAAGATCGTGTGGATACCCAGCGGTTCAATGGAAGAGACGCTGTTGCCGGGGGATAATGTGCTGATCAGTAAACATCGGGGTGGATTTCCGTGTATCCGGCGAAATGAGGTAGTGGTTTTCAGACATCATTTGGAGGGTGAACATCAGAGTTTCTTCATTAAGCGTTGTGTCGGCCTTCCGGGAGATACGCTGGTTATCAGAGAGGGGCGGGTAAGTATTAACGGGAAAGAACAGGCAGATCCGGTTTTAAGTAAAAGGCTCTACCGGGTGTGGTCTGCCAATCCCGGTCAGATCGATCACATTGCCGGTAGCCGGGGCATTGACGTTTGGAGAAGATATTTCAAAGGAAAGGCAATCGAATCGGTGAGCATGATCCTTACTGATAAGCAAAAATCACTCATTGGAAGGGCAGCCGGGATCGATTCGGTGAGGGCCGATACCGGTCAGAATGATCCTGCACTTTGGGTAGAACCGAAAGATAAACTGTTTAGGTGGACCATTGACAACTTTGGTCCATTGGTTATTCCCCGCAAAGGCCTTCAAATTCAGCTCAACCACAGGAACTTTTTGCTTTACAGGAGAACTATTGAGGAACTGGAATCCGGTAAGCTTGAAGAAAAAAAGGGATATTATTACCTGGAGGGAAGAAAGACGGAGACCTATACCTTTCGCCGGGACTACTATTTTATGATGGGCGATAACCGTAGCCTTTCGAACGACTCCCGCTACTGGGGATTTGTGCCGGAAGAGGAAATCACCGGTAAGGCCGGCCTGATCATCTTTTCCAGCGACTCCACCGGGTTCAGGTGGGACCGGTTTCTAAAGGCAATCGAGTAATTTTTCGGCACAGGTGATATGATTGTGGTTTTGTTGACATCTTTTGTGTCTGTTTTTCATATGTTTTTCAATTTAACGTGCATAATTTGCGTACTAAACGTCATTACTTTTCTAAAGGACATCAACGTATGGAACTCGCCAATAAACATCATCTTGGGCGTAAACTGCGGCGTTCATGGCTCGTTTCATATAAGGAAAAATATATATGGGAGGATTTCGTTATAATTTTATTAGATTTGCATCATAAAAGAGATTGGGAATGAAAAGTATATCACGAGAACTTGTCGGGGCATCGGCAGCCCTTATTATCCTGACGGTCTTAACCAAGGGGGATAATTACGGTTATGAAATTGTTCAACGAGTCAAAGATCTGAGTAATGGCGAGATCAAATGGCAGGAGGCGGGGATTTATCCGGTATTAAAAAAGCTGGAGAATGACGGCATGATCAAGTCGTACTGGAAAGTTCAGGCAGGGGAACGTCCCCGTAAGTACTATTCACTTGAGGCAGACGGGAAAAAGCAGCTTGAGCAAAATATGTACGACTGGAACATGGTTCAATCGGTTATTACCGGGCTTCAGGGAGCATAAGGGTACCGATGCCGATCATCATCCAGGGGACCGCGGTTCTCTGCTTTTTAAATTAAAAGAAGAGCGAGCTGACCTTTCCTAAAATAACTATACAGTTTTGGGAATAATTACTGAAGTAGCTATACACATCTTTTTTATTACACTGATATAGCTATACACGTTCTTTCGAGCAAGACTTATCCGGAGGCCGAAAAGATTACTTTGGTCATGGATAACCTGGGACCCCATACACCCGGAGCTTTGTACGAGCGGTTTAATCCGG
>JBDKTZ010000396.1:0-2534 GCA_039679975.1 Prolixibacteraceae bacterium | reverse complement strand
GTGAGCGATAATATTCCCAACAAAATATATGAAGTGATTCGTTTCATTTTCTTGAAGTTTAACGGTTTTGTAATTACCATCCATATGACTGAACGAGATTGGGATTAATCAGCAAATCGCTTTCCCGTATCGGCCAGAAATAATCCCGAAGTTTATAATTCCTGTTAAACAGGATCGTTTCCTTGTAATAATTTTCCGGTGTTGTTCCGAATACCTGCCAGCCGGTAACCGGGCCGTTCATATAGGTCTCGGCAACGTACCATCTTCTTAGGTCGAAAAAACGTTGTCCTTCGTACATCAGCTCAATTTGCCTTTCTGTCCGGATAATCTCCCTCATTCCTTCTTTGGTCGCAGGTTTACCGGGGTTGACCGAGTGCTGCCACGATTCGAGCACACCTTTTAATCCGGCTCTGTTCCGCACTTTATCTATCAACTGGTAAACCTCATCATCGGGTGTAGTCTTCACTTCGTTCAGCGCTTCTGCATATAACAGGTACAGATCGGCCATCCGGATCAAAGGGAACTGATAATCAGCAGGGTAAAACATATCATCGGGTAATCCGGATGCCGTATAACTGGTCAGCTTAATTGCATTATAGCCGGTATAATTCCTCTTTCCTATCTTTTCACCGCCCAAAGTCCGGAGGATATGTGGAGATGTTTCATAATTTTTCATCGTCAAATAGCCCCTGTTAAATCCCAGGTCCGCATAAAAACGAGGTTCGCGGTTTAAATTAAGTTTTGCCGTCACTTCTCCTGCGGGAAGATAGTCCTTCGAGCTTCCGGGCACCGTCACGATTTCGCTGTAATCCGCTCCCAGCCAATCCTGATCTTCCTTAATTGGTATTCCTTTGTCCGTGTAGAACATTTTGACCGTATTCATCGTGGCCCCGGCATATCCGGACCAATGACTGGCTCCGGGATAACACAAAAATTCAATGCAACCATAATAATAATCCTCCAGGTAATTTCCTTTTCGTCCGGAATTGGTACCCTGATTAATTGCCCAAACCACTTCGGGATTGTCAGCGAGTCCCTGATCCCCGCTTTTGCTGATGATATCCCTCAACAAAATTTTGTACTTTGACCTGGTTGAAAGCTGGTTATACGAATCAATGTCGGTCGTATCCATAAGCCGGTTTCCGTTGCTTTCACACACAACAATGGCTTCTTTGATCGCATTCGCAGCTTCAACCCACTTTTGGGGATCGTAAGTTGTTGAGATTAATTGCTTTCCTCTGCTATCGGTATATCCGGAATAATCGGCAACGCCTCCATTATATAAAGGACTGGCAATTGTGGCCAATACCTTAGCTTTTACAGCCATCGCAATCGGTTTGGTAATTCTACGGAATTCATTTTTAACATCCGTAATCTGTACAGGGAGACCGGGCACGGCCTCATCGAGTAACTGAATTACGTAACTGGCTACACTGTCAATCGGTTCCCTGTAAATCCGAACCTCGTCAATACCTCCCGAAACCGGAATATTTGTCTTTACAATGGGCACCGGACCGTAAACCTGCATCATGAAAAAGTGCAAATACGCCTTGATAAATTTCACCTCGGCAATCCACCTTACTCTTTCCTCTTCAGACTGCATATCTTTTGGGTGATCTATATTTTCCAGGAAGATGTTACAGTCACGAATGCCCTGAAATAAATTCTTAACTACCTTACCTCCGGTTCCACCCCAAAAATCCAGATAAGTTTGATTCACATTCTGATATCCGTCAATGATCTTGTACATTTCCTGGGCTGTCCCCATCGATGTCCGTTCCGGAGTGTGAAAATGGAATTCATCAATCGAGTAGGCCGGATAAGTCCATGGATCGGAAGGATCGGGCAAATAGCTATAACAGGTAAACAGAAAGCTTTCAGCATTTTGGCGATTCTCAAAAGCGGTTTCAACAGTAGCGACATCGTCAGGAATAATATCGAGAAAATCTGAACAACTATAAAGCAATACAGAAGCAACCAGAATGATTGATAATTTATATGAGATTCTCATAAATAATGAATTAAAATATTAAAAATCGAGTTTTAATCCGGCATTAATTACCCGTTGTAACGGATAACCCAAACCATTTCCAGCCATTTCGACATCCCAGAGTTTAAAGGAAGATATCAGGAACAAATTCGTACCCGAAACATAGATACGGGCATTCTCCAGCTTCAGGCTCTTTGTGAATTTGTTGGATAAGGAATATCCCAATTCGGCTGATTTCATGCGAAGAAACCGTCCGTCACGCAACCACCAGGTGCTTGTAACTGAGTTATTTTCCAGTATTTCGGGGGAGAGTCGGGGCCATAACGCATAAGGATACTGATTGTCTTCCGACCAGTGATCGTCTGCATAAGCCTTCAGGATCGCCCTCGTTCCGCCGGCGAAAGGCGCCGTGGCCTCGGGATCAATAAAAAAGGACGAATTGGCCGACCCCTGGAAGAAGCAGGAAAAGTCAAACTGATGAAAGCCTAAAGAAAAACCAAATCCGCATATTAATTCCGGCGAGGTTGGTAAGCCTATCGGAACC
>JBDKTZ010000525.1:0-9856 GCA_039679975.1 Prolixibacteraceae bacterium | reverse complement strand
TGGTTGAAGCTTATAATGCGGAACATAAGACCAGTTATTATGCCATTCCGGCATCGGCCATTGAAATGGATGGAACAGAAGGGACGATAAAAGCAGGAAGTGCATCTTCAACAGGAGTAAATGTACGTGTCGTGTCGACCGAAGATTTTGTCGATGGACGTGTGTACGTGATCCCCGTTACGATCAAGAGCGTCAGTGGAGGAGGTATGGAAGTGCTGAATGCATCGAAAACGATTTTCCTGCGCATTTCGCGTGTCATCAACTTCAATTCCCTGGATATGACCAATGTCAATTTCTACGGGAATTATTATGCCGACGCACCGGTTGATCTGCCCAATTATACTTACGAAATAAAATGCTACATTAATGAATGGCATCCCGGAAGCGAACCCATCAGCCGGTTATGTAATTTCTGCCCGGTAAACGAATCGATCACCAACCTGCTTCGCTTTGGAGAAAACGGGCAGGATGTTAATTCGCTGCAGTGGGTGACTCCGGGAGGCGGCCTGATTTCGACAACACGGTTCAACACGGGACAATGGTACACGATTTCGCTGACTTTTGACGGAAGTACTTACAGAATGTACGTTGACGGCGTTAAAGATGCCGAGCTGGCGGGAAGCAAGGGAACGGTATTCCAGCGTCTTGAACTGGGTATGTCCTGGTTTGACAGTGGCACGGCCGGCACCTCTTATCCGTTTAAACAACGTTTTCTGGGACGGATCGCCGAAATCCGCCTGTGGAACCGCCCTTTAACAACGAGTGAACTGCAAATCGGGATTTGCGGTGTTGACCCTGCCTCTGAAGGCTTGGTTGCCTACTGGAAAATGAACGAAGGAGAAGGATTCATCTTTCATGATGCTACAGGGCACGGTTATAACATGGACTGGTCAAAAGCCTACCAGAACGATAACGATGAACCGTACGAACCGGTCGATAAAAGCAGCTATGTAAACTGGTTGCTCGATGATAAGAATAAGTGCAGTCAATAACCAAAAGAAAAAAATACAGGTATGAAGAAGTTATTAAACCTGAGATGTACCGCATTCTGGTTTGCTTTGATCGGGGCTTCACTGGTCCAGTCGTGCGGCGATGACGAGCTGTTTGATGTGACGGGTTCAAAAGAGAATAAAGTCTATATTAATACCCAGTCGTGGAATCCGGTCAATGCGCCCAGGAACAGCATCGTATTTAATGTAACCAATACTCCGGCAGGAAGTATCATAGCCAATGCCGATAAAATTGAGGCCAAATTTGCCGTACAGTGCACACACGTGGCTGCCAGTGATATTGTGGTTCGCTTTGAGATCGACAATTCGCTGATCACAAGCGGCTATAGTCAGGTTCCTTCGGGAGTTAACCTAACGATCGATAAAACTGAACTGACCATTCCAAAGGGTGCAACCATTTCCGGCGATAGTATAACCATTTCTGTCAGTAATGATAACCTTGATTTATTAACCACTGGTCAATATATGGCTCCTGTGAAGATTGTTTCCGTGACTAACGCAAAGGTCAGCGATAACCTGACTTCTGCCTGTCTGCTGGTCAAAACGACGTATACCAATTGTGTCGATCAGGCCTCCAGTGTGTCGGGCACCGCTGCCGGCAGAACAGGATGGAAAGCACTGGTGAACGGTGTCGATCAGGCAAACAAATTGTTTGACAATAGCAGTCGCAGTTATTTTTACGGAACCAATTTTACTGTCGATGTTGATCTGGGAACAACCCATGAAAATATTACCGGGCTGGTATTTGGCTATTACTCGAGGAGTTATTCCATGAAATCGGCCAATATTTATACCAGTGTCACAGGCATCGACTATGAATTACAGGGTAGCCCTACGTTCCCAACCAACACACCGCAGTACGTTCAGTTTTATGAAAAGATCAGTGCACGTTATGTCAGGGTTGTGGTTACAGCGGGAGTTTCTTCGAGTGGAGTGGCTCTGTCAGAATTTAATGTTTATCAGCAATGATACGCGCAAAAAGCTTTTAATTGATGATGAAAGGCGGCCTCCTGCGGGAGGTCGCCTCTTTGCTATGGTAAAAACAACAATCATATTAGCTGTGTTGATGGCACCGGGAGGCCTTTCCGGACAAAAGACTGCCGAACCGCTTTCTTTTAAGGAAAAGGTCTGTGATTTCGGCCAAATTCTCGAAAAGAACGGGAAAGTCTCACATACGTTTGTCTTTGAAAATACAAGCCCGGTTCCGGTTCTGATCGATGAAACCGGGAGCGGTTGCGGATGTACGACTCACGATTACCCCAAAGAACCTGTTTTGCCCGGGCGCACGGGAAAAATCACCATAACCTATAATCCGGCTTATCGTCCGGGATTTTTTTCAAAGGAAATCGTTGTCTACAGTAACAGTCGTAAAAACTTAAATCGTCTGTGGGTGAAAGGTACAGTCATTCCAACCGATCATCCGGTTGAAGAAGATTATCCCTATCACTTTGGCAATCGGCTATATTTCAATCTTAAAGTTTTATCGTTTGGCAGAATCGAACCAAGGCAAAGTAAACAATTAAAGCTGCGCTATGCCAATGCCTCTGATCAATCTATGACGTTGGGCTTTATAACCGAAAACAAGAATATCGTATTCACGAATCCCGGGAAACTATCTCCGGGCGAACGCGGAGAAACAGAATTTGTTTATAGGTGCCCAAAAGCGACTGCCGATCGCGAGATCATCATTAATATCTATCCGGTAATCAACGACAAAAGATCGCAACAACCACTCCAGGCCAGGATTGCCGCCGATGGGTTTAAGCCGCTTTAATTCAGTACCCAGGTGGTATAATGCCAAGGTAGCAGGATCGCAGGGTAGCAAACTCGCTGCTCTATGTTACTTTATTCATGACGATTGTAAAGGCACTGCCGGTACCCGGATCGATGTCTGCCGTGATGTACCCGTCCGATGCTTCTTACCGTCACGGGAATCGCCTGCAAATGTCTTATTGCTCAGGTTTCCGCTCAAAATGGAACCCTGCATGCCGCAGCAATGTTTTCGAGGTTTTGAAGACGACCCGTTTCATGCGGATGGATTCGGCGCGGATGTCGCGCTGTTTTAACGTCGGGAACAAGTTGTCAATCCTTCCTGTCTTCTGAATTACTGTCTCCCGGTTTATTGGACAGTTGTCATAAACTAAAATTACTTCTTCCAGAACCATGGAGTAAAAAGCATGACAATCGTATAGATCTCAAGCCTTCCAAGCAGCATTAAAGCAGATAAGGCTATTTTAGAAGCCTGCGGAAGGTGGGCGAAGTTGCTTACCGGGCCGACAGTACCGAATCCTGGCCCAATGCCTCCCATTGCCGTAGCCACTGAACTTGACGATGTTGCCATATCAGACCCGGCCAGGACCAAAAATAAGGTTCCGATTATAAACAAGATCATATACCATAAAATAAATGTTAAAATGCCATTGTTATCTTCATAACTGATCGTTTGGTGATTAAAGCGGAGTGGAATAACAGCATTAGGCTCAGTGAGCTTACGAAGGATGTGATTCACATTTTTTAGAGCAATTAAGTGCCGGGCCATTTTGATCCCTCCTGCAGTTGATCCGGTGCATCCTCCAAAAAACATGAGGACAAAAATAAGTACCCATCCGCCCATGGGCCATAAAAGATAATCGGACGAGGCAAATCCGGTACAGGTAATAATTGATATGACCTGGAAAAATGATTCCCTGAATGCCGGCTCCACTGTTCTGCCGGCTTGAAAATATAATATTCCTGCGATGATTAAGCCAGAGATCAGAATGACTAACAAATAGAATTTGAACTCTTCATTCTTCTTAATTTTTGAAAATTCTCTTTTAATAAAGTAATAATGGATCACAAAATTAACCCCGGACAACAGCATGAAGATCATGATCACGTACTGAATATAGGGAGAATAGTCAATGATACTTGTATTTTTCGGAGAAAAACCTCCTGTGGCTACTGTTCCAAAAGAGTGACAGACACTTTCAAAAAGGTTCATCCCGCCGGCAAGCAGGAACAGGATCTCCAGTAAAGTAAGAGCCAGATAAATAAACAAAAGTCGTTTTCCGACCGATTGTATGCGGGGATGCATTTTTTCTTGCAGGGACGATTCAAGTGTAAACAGGTTATACCCTCCAATATTGAGGGACGGCATAAGTATAATGACCATCACAATAATGCCGATCCCACCTACCCAATGAGTCAGACTGCGCCAGAACAATACGGATTTGGGTAGTATCTCAATGTCGGTCAGGATGGATGAGCCTGTAGTGCTGAACCCAGATACCGATTCGAACAAAGCATCTGTAAAATTTGGTATTGATCCGCTTAGCAAATAGGGTAAGGTACCAACCAGTGACATCATGATCCATGCCAGCGTAACCAGTAAATAGGCTTCCCGGTGATTAAGGGGACCTGGCGCTGTCCTCTTCACAGACACGTGCATGATCGTAGCCAGCGTCAATGAAAATATCGATGAGCAGATAAAGGGAGAATAAGCTTCGTTATAGATGAATGCAACCGGTATACAGGATAGTAATGAAATCCCGGTGATCAATAAAATCCGGGCAAGAATGCGAAAAACAATTCTGGATATCATGAACGTATTGCTTCGGTTAAGATGACAGTGAATGACACGTATTATGATTTAAGGCGAGGGCCATGGTATAAGGGAAGATCAAAAAAGAACCTGCTCCCTTTGCCGGGAGTGCTTTCCGCCCAGATATGACCATGCTGCTTACTGATAAATTCTTTGGAAATTGCTAAGCCCAGACCGGTTCCCTTTTGTCCTGAATCTGGTATCCTAAAGTATTTCTCGAAAATTTGTTGCAGGTATTGCTCTTCAATACCCATTCCAAAATCACGTACCATAAAACGGATGGAATCCTTTACTTGCTTCACTTCTACTTCAACCGATGATCCGTCGGGCGAATAGAGGATGGCATTATTCAGCATGTTTAGCAGCACCCAGGCCGTCTTTTCTGAATCACAGTATATTTCGGGTAATTGATCGGCGACGGAAAAATCAATCTGAATATGTTTGGCCCCGGCCTGGTTTAGGACGGGATTTTTGACATACCTGATAATTTCGGCAGGTGACACCGGCTGGAAATTGAGGGGGATGTTACCTGTTTCTACCTGCGCAAGGTCGAGTAATTCGGATGTAATACCCGACATTTTGAGGGTTTCTTCTTTTAACGCCCGGACAATGTCTTTTTGTTCCTCGTTCAACTCACCAATCCGGGTATCGTCAAGTAACTTCAGATTTAAACGCAAAGAAGAAATCGGCGTTTTTAGTTCATGTGAGATAGTGGCAATAAAATTGGTCTTTGCTTCTGCCTGTTCCAGAAAACGCGTGATGTTTTTCATGATCATAACCCTTCCCACGCTGACCGGATCATCTTCGCCTGTTTTTGTGAAAGAAACATCAAGAATCTCCCGGGTATAGTAGTCTGGTTTGCCGTCTTTTGTCATCTTAACCGGATGAAATTCTTTGTTTGCGGTATTTCTTTTTTCGGAAATATCTTTAAAGATCAGACTGAATGTTTCGTTCTGTTGCATCAGGTCCCTGGCCGAATAACCTGTAATTTCCGAAGAATTCAGATGAAGAATATCACATGCTACCGTGTTGGCGAAAATAATTTTCTCCGATTCGTCAAGACCAATAATGGCGTCCTTCATCGTATTGATGATGGTGTCGATCCTCTTTTTTTCCAGCAGAAGCTTTGAAAGGTTACTGTGTTCGTATTCATCAAGCTTTGCGGCCATCTGATTAAATGACTGGGCCAGCTCGCCCAATTCGTCGTGTGACTTGAATGGCAATCGTTTCTCATAATTGCGGTTGGCAATCTCTTTTATTCCCTGTGTGAGTAAAGTGATCGGTTTTGAAACATAACCGGGATAGCGGAAAAAGAAGAGGGCCGAAATAATAAAACAGATTGAACCGATCAACGACATGATCACGAAAGCTCGGTGTGAGGTATTTTTAATCTGATTATTTTTATGACTAATGGCGTTCATGTTGAGATCCCATAACGCGACGATATAATTTCTTGTGGCGCTGTATGCGGGAATCAAATGATGGAACGATTCATAACTGACAACCGGACTGCTTGCCAGTGAATCGTAAACGGACATGTAAGCATGAAAACTTATTTCCAGTTTATGAATCAACTCCTCTTCACCACTTTCTGTAATGTTGTTTCTTGCCGCCAGGAGATTTTCAGAGAATACACTCAGATTCATTCTGTAGAGACTGTCATTTTGCCGGTCACTTTCACCGAACAAAACAGAGAGTTGCTTATTCTTGATTTCATCGATCGAGCGGATCAGAAATTTGGTGGATTCGACAGTCTGATAATTCTCTTTCAACATCGATGCCGACCGGTTCGACAAATTATAGATGAAGTAGGTGCCCGTGATCCATAATAAAATGATCATCATCAGTAAGAAGCCGAAACCGGCCGAAAGCTTATTTTTTAAATTGATGTGTATCATATCGTAACGATCTTGTTTGTGAAGACGAAGATTAACCAATTTTATGCCAGTACGGGAAAATAGTTCTGAAGCAGGGCCGGGACTGTTGATATTCAGCACATAATAAGCGGTTCCGGGAATTGGAAGGATATCGGGAGAGTAGTTAACCATTAAATTTTGTAATGGTCATCATAGCATTTTGTTAGGATAATCTGACTTAATCAGGACAGATTGCTTAATCCGTACTGTTCCAGCTTCCGGTACAGCGTTGGTATCGATATTCCCAGTTTCTCAGCGGTTTTGGTTTTATTTCCTTCCATATATTGAAGCACATGAAGGATATGCCCCTTTTCCATACTTTCAAGTGTTCCATATGGGTCAATTGCCGGGACTTCTGCATTGGCCGACTGAATTTCGGCGGGCAGCAAATCAGGAGTCAACTCGTGATTGTCAGTCAGTATTACCGCTCTTTCCACTATGTTCTTTAGTTCTCGGGTATTCCCCGGCCAGTCAAAGTCATTTAACTTTTTCAGGAAGGCAGAAGAAGCCCCCGCTATTTTCTTTTTCGTTTTTCCTGAATAAATCCGGGTAAAATAATCGACCAGTCCCGGGATATCTTCTTTTCGTTCACGTAAGGCTGGGATACGGATTTTCATTACGGAAAGGCGGTAATACAAATCGTGCCTGAAGTGATCAGTCGCAATTTCTTTAATCAGATCGCGGTTGGTTGCTGCAATGATCCTGACGTTCACCCGAACGACCCGTGTGTCGCCGATCTTCGTGAAAGACTGGTCTTCGAGTACCCGTAACAGTTTCGCCTGCAAATCAGGATGCATTTCCCCGATTTCATCTAAAAACAGGGTGCCTTCATGAGCCTCTTCAAACAAACCTTTTTTGTCGGTAATCGCTCCTGTAAACGCCCCTTTCCGGTAACCAAAAATTTCAGATTCGAGTAATTCTTTTGGGAGAGCGCTGCAGTTGATGGCAATAAAAGGCTTGTTTTTGCGGGGACTTTCCGTATGGATGGACTGGGCAAAAAGTTCCTTCCCCGTTCCGGTTTCACCTTCAAGCAGAACTGTTGAATCGGTGGGCGCTACCTTGCGGGCGAGAGCGATGGTGTCTCTGATCACTTTTGATTGCCCGATGATCCTGTCAAAGCGATACCTGGTTTCCAACTTGTTTTCCAGTTCAAAGATCCGTCTTTGCAATTTTGCTTTTTCTATGGCTTTTTCAACGGTCACTATAATTTGTTCATCTCCATCACCTTTTGTGATATAATCAAACGCCCCTTGCTTCATCGCCAGCACGCCGTCATGAATCGTCCCGTAAGCTGTTAGAAGGATAACCTCTATATGCGGATATTGATGTTTAATAGTCGAAAGAACGATCATCCCGTTGATATCAGGCAGCTTAACATCGCAAATGACCAGCAGGACATCTTTTTCCTTTTCCAGGATCTTCATTCCTTTCCCGCCGTTCTCGCTTTGGAAAACCTCGTAACCTTCCAGCTCGATAATCCTTGAAAGAGCTTTACGCAGTTGATTTTCATCATCGATCACAAGTATCTTCCCTCTGTTCATTTTGCTACAGTTAATGCGCCTGACAAAAATAGGCAATATCATTTATTTTGAGACCATAACCCCGATGAATGATAAACGATAACAAACAAATTATAAAAAAAGATATTCGGAGGCAGCACTCTTAAATTTCAATCCGTATTCTTTATCAGAAGCGATTGCGTAATCGGACTGTTTTTTTTAAAAGGTATTTTTTAATTACTTAAATCAATGCACGAAATGAAAATGGCTATTTATTTTCCAAAAGGTAAACCGGATGTTCTGATTTTGATCATTCTTTTCGTTGTGGCGGGACTTTTTGCCTGTAATGACGACGATGAACCGGAAATGGCGTCGAAAGTAAACTACAGCGGAAGCTTTGTGAAATCGACCGATGCTGTTACCACTTCGGCGACGGGTACGACTACCGCAACTTACGATCCCAATACGATGGAATTGTCCTATACAATAAGCTGGACAGGTTTGGGATCGAATGCTGCCGGTATGCACTTTCATGACGACGGACCTGTGATTGTTCCCATTACGGGTTTCCCGGCGGCTACAAGCGGAACGATATCAGGGAAAGCTACGTTAACCGCTCAGCAGGCGCTGGATTTGGCTGCATCCAAAATCTATGCGCAGATCCATACCACAACCTATCCCGGAGGTGAAGTAATTGCACGCCTCAATAAAAGTACGTCCGGGGGGAATCCTCCACCCGGAAACGGTGGAGGCGGAGGGTATTAACGGAAAACTGTTCTGAGCTCCGGCGGCAGGTAAAGCCGGAGCCGGACTTCCCGAAAAGTCAGAAACAGTAAAGCGATGAATATGAAGAAGACGATTTTAATCATGTTGACGGCGGTTGCCGTTATTCATTTCGGTTGTACGAACATGGCTCCCGAATTTGCAGACGACGAACCTGGCCCGGGCGACTGTACGCCCGAATTCCCGGAGATGGACGTAACCTACAATAATTATGTCAAAAAGGTGATCGACAAATATTGTATCAGGTGTCATCATGGCGGAAATTCGGCAGGCCCCGGCAATTTTACGACGTATAACGGCTTGCTTCCCTATGCAGAGCAGTCGTTCTATGCACGGGTCATTCAGGACAATGCCGACATGCCCAGGGGAAATGCCCCGCTTCCGGCGGCAATACGTGATTCGCTGGATGCCTGGATCAGTAATTGCGCTCCAGAAAATTAAAAATATACAGCGATGAAGGAAGGATTAGCAATAATCATTTTCGTGGTGATAAGCTGGGCAGGGCAAGCGCAGCTCCTGTCGCGTGAGGTAGTGATCGGTTTTTTCTCCGAAGCGCCGCTGGAAGACATTAAGAGTAGGAGTACGAAAGGCGTTTCGGCAATCGATACAGTATCGGACAAGATTTATTTCAAAGTGCCGGTCCGTTCTTTTGAATTTGAAAAAAGTCTCATGCAGGAACACTTCAACGAAAACTATCTGGAAAGCAGCAGATATCCAAACGCCGAATTTAGCGGGACAATAAGAGGGCCGGTTAATTTTTCCAGGGATGGTAACTATCCGGTGACTGTTCAGGGTGATCTTACCATCCATAACGTGCCCAAAAGCTATACGGTGAAAGGCGTGATGAAAGTGAAGGGAGGAGAAATCGCCGCGCATGCGGTTTTTCCGGTTCATATTGCAGACCACCGGATAAAAATACCAAGACTGGTTATTAAAAATATTGCAGAGGTCGTGGAAGTAACGATAAATGCCATATATGAACCTGAAACAAAGTAATGTACAATAACAGGAAAAAATAATCTGAATGAAGACACTAATTTTCATAATCGTAGCCTGCTTTGGAAG
>JBDKTZ010000490.1:0-22211 GCA_039679975.1 Prolixibacteraceae bacterium | reverse complement strand
TAGATTTCTCCCACTTTCCTTAACCGTTCTTCAACAGCGGTAGAGAAAAAGACAACATAATAGGGATTCATCAGCGCACAAGCCCTGCCATGCGACAGGATATCGGTCATTGAAAAACTATTCAGGTGCGCTCCGTTCGTTCCGCCAATCATAATGGCATACCCTCCAAGATCGGTTCCAAGCCCGATTGCTTCACGAGCCGAAAGATCCTGCGGAGCGCTCACTACCCTTTTGATATTGTTCACGATGAGCTCAATACCTGTCAGGCATACCGGCATCGCTTTTTCAAGCTGAGCTTCCGGCACACCCATTAAGACTTCAAGGCAATGAGAAATTCCATCCAAAGCGCCGTCTACGGTCAATGCACGAGGCTGGGTTACGCTAAATGAATAATCGAACATGGCTTTGGCAGGAACCACGGCTTCGTCAACAATCAGCATTTTCTGACCGGAATGAATGTCGGTGATGTTCGAATATTTTGTCAGATGTGCAGCAGAACTCGCTGCAACCATGACCGCATAATGAGGAAGAAGTTTCCGTTTTTCGGAGGAAAGCATTTTACTTATCTCGCCTGTACCGAAATAGCTGTCTATATCCGGATATTTGTCTCCCAAACAATGAAAAGCGATCGCTGCTTTCACCGCGTCAGTGGTGCTGCCCCCGCCAACCGACAAAACCACGTCCGGATTCTGTTCCTTTATTTTTTCAACAATCAACATGACATCTTCCCTGGGGGCATTCGGTTTTGCTCCGGGAATAAAATCACCTGCAACCGTCAAACCAGCCTTCAATAGATTGGTTTCCGTTCGCTGGATCAGAGGTAAAGCCCAATCGCGGCCCAATCCATCGACGACCACAGAAACTTTCTTTCCAAGCCGGCTGAGTTCTGTTCCCAGGCGTTCAAAAACGTCCACCCCGGAGATATAATGATCCCCCTTAAATTCAAGAAGCAGGCGCTTTGCTTTTTCTTTAATCATTTCCATATTCAAATTTTTTACTGAATTACCTTTTCCCCTGTTTATATTCCTTCTTAAAGCGGAGTTTTGCAATTCGAATCCCATCCAGTTCCGGTGTAAGTGCAGCGATATAATACTGATTGTCAATTCTGATAATCTCAGGCGCCGCCACCTTCAGTTGGCCAACCAGGTACCGGTCATCGTCCACTCCAAAATTCAGCTGATCGGGCGAGCAGTACTGGGTATTCAAGTTGTTTGCTCCGTAAATCTGATTTCTGAAAAGTACATACCGATCACCGATGGGGACGACAAACGGACATTCCGCATCGCCTCCTCCCCAGCCATCCAGTTCGGCAACAGAACCACCTCCGGAAACCATAACAGGATCACTCCATGTATGTAAGTCGGCAGAAGTCCTGCAGAATATGGCCGCTTTTATTTTTGCAGGATCATCTTTATTTAAATGACCAACATAATAGCAGTAATAAGTATCGCCGATCTTCAGGGTCATCGGGTCGCGGGTATTGGTCATCGGCCCTGAAAACAACTGCGGGGTTCCGGTTTCGTTGATGACCCGTTCAAACTGCTTTCCATCCCGGCTTTTTGCCAGGCAGATATGATTCCAATCGCCATAGAGCATGTAATAAGTGTCATCTTTTCTGATAACATGCGGCGCCTGCAGCCCCCCGGCGACTTCCCCCAAAAGGGTATCGGCTTCCATCGTGATCCCAAGGGGTTTCCAGTCGTTGTCTGTCAGTTTTCTGCCTTCCCAGCCAAAGAACAGGCGGGTATTTCCGCCACAGGCTGTTTGGCGAATGCAGCTCCAGAGTTGCCAGGTGCCATCGGCAGCCTGCCATATACCAAAATCAACCGGTTGCTGTTTTTTCGTCGTATACGCCCCAAGATCCGGATTATGGGCAACGGGCCACCACTCTCCTTCTATTTCCGGGATATACACGTAATTCTTTTGTGTACTGCAGGAGATCAATGCAAGCATCAGAATTGTTGAAATAAACTTCATACACCATCAGTTATTATTTTTCAGAAAGGGCCTCAAAAATTCAATGGCCTGTTTGGCCGCAAGAAGAGGTTCCGGTACAGGCAGGATCTCGACCGAAAGCCAGCCGCTATAGTTGACCATTCGCAAGTGATTAAAAATATCTTCGAAGTTTGTATGTCCCCAGCCCGGAGCAAGCCGGTTTGAATCGGCAAGATGAATGTACCCGATATGCCTGATATGGCGAGACAGTTCCTCTCCCATATTTACATCTTCAATATTCATATGAAAAACATCAGGCATAAGCTTCAAATTGGGATGATTCACCTTTTCGATCAATCGAGCTCCTTCTTCGACCGAATTCACAAAGTTGATCTCATACCGGTTTACAGGTTCCATCACCAGGCGAATATTTTTTGACGCAGCATAGTCGCACAGATCAAGGATCAATTCCCCGAACCTGCTTTCGGCAGCTCGCGCCCCATCGTCTCCGATCTGTCCCCGTATCCGGCCAATATTGACCAACTGACAAAATTCGGCAGCCAGATCAATGATTTCTTTAAATACCTTTTTTACCTTTTTTCTCTTCTGAATATCAGAGTCGGTGAACATTAAGCCTGTTTCCGCATAAACCTGCCCGGTCGAGATACAGGAAACTTCGAGCCCTGTTTCATCGAGCCACGCCCGCAGCAATTTCCGGTCAATTTCATTTGCATTCTTCAAAGCCAGTTCCACCCCATCGTATCCCAACGCTGCTGCACTTCTCATCGACTCTTCAAATCCCCTGAACACGACGAATGCACTGGGCAGGGCATTTTCAGATGCAATGGCGATAGATAGCTTCATTCTTTCTTTTTTCGATAAATTCATACTCTATTATTACACACTCACAGGTTCTATTTTCTTTATAATCAATAATATCAATACAAAAGACACCGGATGCAGAATACCCGAAATGATAAATGCCGGCGTATATCCCTTATTTTGAATGACATATCCAATAATCAGACAAAAGATCATGGCGCCATACGTACCGATGCATCCCATTAAGCCCGCAACCGATCCTACTATTTTCGAAGGAAAAATATCAACGGCAAGGGTCTGAACAATGGTTGACCAAAACTGATGCCCCAGCATGGCGATCCCAAAAAAGAGAATTGCCATAAGCGTGGATGATGTCGTTGTGATCAACAAAGAAGCGGGTAATAGGGCAGCAGACATTCCAAGCGCCGCTTTACGGGATATATCCAGTGAAAACCGCTTTTTCAGCAGAAAACTGCTCAGCCATCCACCTGCAAAACTTCCCACTCCGGCCATGGCATACGGAATCCAGGCATAAGCGCCTATTCCCTGAATATCAAGACCGCGAATATCGTTCAGATATTTGGGCAGCCAGAAGATGAAAAAAAACCAGGCCGAATCGGTCAAAAATTTCACAACCATGAGTCCCCACATCTTTCGGAAACGGAACAATTCGAACCAGGTAATTCTTTTTACTGCCGGACGAACCGGTTCCGAATCCTTTAAAATATACCCCTTCTCTTCTTCAGTGATATACTTGCATTCCCTAGGTTTATGGTACAGTTTCAGCCATGCTGCAACCCAGATCAGTCCCATTGCACCAAAAATAAAAAAGGTCCATCGCCAGTTCCCAAAGAAATTAACGATCAGATATATCAGCATAGGAGCAATAATTGCCCCGATACTGGAACCTGTATTAAAGATCCCGAATGCAAACGAACGCTCCTTTTCCGGCACCCATTCGGAAACGACTTTGGCCGACGCCGGAAATCCTCCTCCTTCACCGGCTCCCAAAAGAAACCGCGCCACTCCCAGTCCCAGAATGCCCGATACCAGTCCATGCAGCATATTGGCCAGCGACCACCAGATAATAATGATCGTGTAGCCGATACGCGAACCCAAAACATCCACAATGCGGCCGCCAACAGCATACATGGTCCCGTAAGTCAGCAGAAATACACTGCTCAGTAATCCGAATTGAGCGTCGTTGATTGCAATCGATTTTTTGATCTCGACATAAACCATTGGAAAGTTTTGCCTGTCCAGGTAATTAATGGCCATTGCCACGCACAGTAACCCCAGGATCCACCATCTGTAATTTTTAATCTTCATCGGTTCGTCTCTCCGGTTTGATCAGGCTTCATTCCACATTTTACGGGTGTATTCGACGGCTTTTTTCACGCCTTCCTTGCCCATATTTCCCCACTCTTCAATACACAGCCAGTTATCCCAGTGGTATTTTTTAAGGAGCGAGAATACTTCCTTGACCGGAACCAGCCCTGTTCCCAGTAACACCGGATCCATTTTTCCCAACGTCGCAGTTTCCGCAACATGAATGGTTTCAACCTGGTGAATAACCTGCTCAAGTACTTCCAGGGTTCTGTTTTCACCGGCAACAAGAATATTAGCCGTGTCAAAATTGATCCCGATCGACGTATCGGCTATTTGCCTGGCAATGCTCAAAAATATTTCCGGAGGATTGCTAAAGTCCATATAATCCCATGCCCCGGGTTTCGAATGATCTTCATAGACCAGCTTAATCCCGAACTTTTCGGCCACAGGGGCAATACTCCTGAAATTTTCTACTACCAGTTTAATCCCTTTTTCGACCGGCATCTCCGGATGCGCCTGGCCGGCAGTGATCCGTAAAAATTTTGCGCCCAAACCGGAGGCCAGAGCAATGTCGTGTCTCAGAAATTCAAATTCCCTTTCTCGTTGCATCGGGTCAGGATGAGTGAAATCAGGATAAGTTGTAACCATGATCAAAGGAATCCCGGTATCACTAATTTCATTTTTCAACCGGTTAAGGTATACAGGCGTGTGATTTTTCAATTGAATAAGGCCAAGGTCGAAACCATCCAGTCCCAGGCTTTTGCAGAACCCGGCATATTCCTTAATCGTCATCTCTCCATTAATAATGGCCGGGAAAAGAGATACAGATAAACAGCTAAGCTTCATCATTCAGGTTTTGATTAATTAATGGTTTAAAATTAGTCTTTTAGAGGCTGATCCGTTTTAAAAATATTAGCGTTCATTTAAATTATTTCATACATTTGTATTTTTAATTTTTACGCAACTGCAACCTGCGTATTATCGTCACTTCTGCAGGACGCACTATCAACGGTATGGAACCCGCCAATTGACATTCCCCTACCCGAACGTTTGTTGATGTGGCTCGTTTCACCTGTTTTTGTAAATATTTGTAATACCAAAACACCATGATACCTTCCTTAAAAAAGCTGGGAGCCGGAACCAACAATATCTTCGAAGTTCTGATCGTAAATGAACCACATTTCTATCCGTACTGGCATTACCATCCCCAATATGAAATCATGCTGCTGGAAAAAGGATCGGGCACACGGTATGTCGGCGATAATATCAGTCCGTTCAGCGACGGCGACGTCACTTTTCTTGGCGCCAACATTCCCCATCTTTTCAGAAACCATCCGGAGTATTTTGATAAAAACTCAAGGAAACGCGTAAAAGCCACAGTCCTGTATTTCAGCGATGAATTTGCAAAGAGCGATTTCTTCAATCTGGGAGAAACGACAGCCATTAAAGAACTGCTGCAATTATCACAAAGGGGACTGTCTGTTCAGGGCAGTTCAAAGCCGGAAATTGCCCGGCGACTGCTTCGGACAGTCAGGAAAACGGGATTTGAACGTTTAGCGGAATTTATTTCCCTGTTACAGTTTATCGCCACAAATTCGGAATATAAAGTCCTTTCAAGCCTTGGATTTTCAAATGCAATTGATGAAAAGGACCTTTCGCGTTTGAATAAGATATTCGATCATCTGTTAAAAGACTTCGGGAATCAGATCACCCTCCCGGAAGTTGCCAAAATCGCAAACATGAGTTCGACAGCTTTTTGCCGGTATTTTAAAGAGCGTACGAACAAGACCATGATCACATTCCTGAATGAAATACGTATCGGACATGCCTGTAAACTTCTGATCGAAAACAAGAATATGAATATTTCGCAAATCTGTTATGAGTGCGGCTTCAATAACCTGACGAATTTCAATATCCAATTCAAAAAATTAAAGATGATGAGCCCGCTCGAATTTCGGCAGAGGTATACTTTGCCTGTAGCCATTTCGTAACTCCGCCCTCCCTGTCTCCGGTCTCCCTTTTCCCGTCTCCGGTTTCCGGTTTCGTTATACTTTGCCTGTAGCCATTTCGCACCCTTAACGAGCAACGGCTGCGCAGTAAGGTCCTTCCGGGAAAACCGCTATTTTTTGCCCCGAAACAACCGCCTTATTAATCTGCATTTGGATGATTTCAACCAGATCGTTACCCTCAGGCGAATGCGGGTTCACCGACAATAAAGCCAGTTCACGCAGCGGGATGCCCCCGGTATAAAAGTGAAGATTCTCTTTACCTATCTTTTCCAGCACCCGGATATGCATTTGAAACTGCCACTGATCTTTTATAAAGAAAGAACCCCCGCTGATATCACGGAGAAAATCGTTTGGGGAGGATGAATATTTTTTCATGATCTGCTCATATTCCGGGCTCCCGATGCCTTCTGAGCAACTCCCGAAAGCAATGATTTTCCCTCTTTCCTTTATCGCAGGAAGGCAGTTCACAAAGCCTTTCACACACTGGTAAAAAGTTTGATCAAGTGGAGAACCTCCGCAGGAAGTGATAACCAGATCGGCTGGCGTTTCAACAATTTTGCAGCTTCTTTCCTTCACATACGCGATAGCCTTTTCGTGCGAAAGAAACTGATCACCCGAAATAATCCTGTTAATCCGCTTATGCTGATCAAGCACAATATGAATTGAAAAATCGGCAGGACACAGCCGCGCTATGGATGTATTCTCGAGATGACATGGATTGTTTTCAAGTACAGCATTCGAAGCCTCCGGGTAACTCAGAAACTGATATCCATGAAATTTGCGGATCGTGGTTAATGATGCCAATCCGGGGCAAATCGCCTTTCGTCCTCCTGAAAAACCGGCCATAAAATGCGGCTCCACCAATCCGGTGATAATACGGAAGCCGGCTTCAACATAGAAACGGTTAAGGCTGATTTCTGCACCCGACCAGCTTTCACCTTCAATCGTAGCCAATTCGTCTTCACACTCGGCGTGATGGTCAATGATCTGGTAATTTTCAACCACTTCTTTCCCAAACATGACCAACTTCTCATCCAAAGTCGATTCCCGGTGCATTCCCGTCGCAACAAGTATCTGAATTTCATTTTTAGCGACACCTTCTCCGGTGATCGATCGCAGCAACGCAGGTAAAAACAACGAATATGGTATAGGACGGGTAATGTCGGAAACTACGATAACGATCTTTCCTTCTCTCCGTTTCTTTAGCTGAGATTTTAATGACGAACATCCTATAGGATCCGCAATAGAATTCAACACCAGGGTTTCGGGCGAGGCATCGACGGGCTTGTACGATGATGTATATATCAGGCTGTTGTCAGGAACTTTAAAAACAAGATCTTCTTTCCCGTGTCGGAACTGAATATGGATCATACCGTTTCTTATTAATTGAATACTTGTCAGGTTTTTCAGTGACACAAAGTTATCCGTTTTGCTTTATATTTATAAATCATATCACAAAATATATGGCATTTTTAAAATGAACGCTAATATTTTTAAACCCTTGATTGGCTTTGTTATCTACTTTTGGATTGACGGAAGGAACATCTGTCGGAGACAAAGCAGTTCGGTTAAGCGGGAGCAAAAACAGGCTTGCCTGGATTTTGCCAGGCTTAAAAAACGACTGTCGAAGAAGAACTTGTCCAGGCTTTGATGAGCGCAATAAACGATCGTCGGAGCAAAACATCTGTAAAGACAAAAACGATATTCGAAATGAACAAAGAAAATACCAGTTTGCACGGCCATAGCCTTCAGGAAGCTGATATCAGCGAGGGAATAAGCCTTGAAAGGAAGATTGCCCGGCTTCGGATCCTGGCACAGGAAAGCCGCCTGGAAGTATTTGAAATGCTCCGCAAAAGGGGTAATGGCCACTGGGGCGGATCGGCTTCTTGTGCAGAACTTCTTGCAACACTCTATTTCCATATCCTGCATGTGGATCCTCAGCATCCGAAATGGGAAGACCGCGACAGGCTCATTCTCAGTAAAGGACATGCGGCGCCGATGCTGTACAATATTCTGTCCAGCAAAGGATTTTTTCCGAAGAACGAGCTTTCTACTTTCCGTTCGCTGAACAGCCGGTTACAAGGCCATCCGTGCATGCTCAAAACGCCGGGTGTCGAGCTTTCGACAGGACCATTGGGACATGGTATCTCGGTAGGAGTCGGTATGGCCCTGGCGGCACATGTTCGCCAAAAAACATACCGGACCGTTGTCATTGCAGGCGACGGATGTCTGAATGAGGGGCAAAGCTGGGAGGGAATTATGGCGGCGGCAAAGTTCAGGCCACCCCGGCTGATTATTATGATCGACTACAACAAAGTGCAGCTTGACGGTCCAAGTGATGAAGTCATGCCTCTCGACCCGCTAACAGATAAGTTTAAAGCGTTTAACCTGAATGTCGCTCCCGTGGTTTACGACGGTCACCAGGTGAGTGAGATCGTCAGATCCTGGGAATGGGCGCAGCAAAACCAGAACGAACCTTGTGTGATCATTTATAAGACCCATAAAGGCAAGGGTGTTTCGTTTATGGAAGATAACTTTTACTGGCACGGGAGCCCTATCGATGACCGGTCGTACGAAGCAGGGAAATTGGAATTGGAACAAAACCTTAAATTATTGCAGAATGAAGCCTGATCAAATTGCCATGCGGGATGCCTATGGCGAAGAACTTCTGAAGTTAGGAGAAGAATATCCCGGACTGACTGTTCTGGATGCTGATGTATCGTCCAGTACCCGAACCGCAGCTTTCGGGAAAAAGTTCCCGGACCGCTTCTTCAATGTCGGTGTCGCTGAAGCAAATATGGTTGATATCGCCGGAGGATTAGCGTTATGCGGGCTTCGTCCGATTGTCAATTCATTTGCTGTTTTTCTGACGCTGAAGGCCACGGAACAAATCAGGAATGTGATCTGCTATAACAAGCTTCCCGTTATTCTGGTGGGCAGTTATGCCGGCCTTTCCGATTCGTACGACGGTGCCAGCCATCAGTCGGTCGAGGACATTGCGGTCATGAGAGCCATGCCCAATCTAAATGTCATTGTACCGGCCGACGCTGTCGAACTAAAACAGGCTTTACGGCATGCCCTGACACTGGATGGTCCCACCTATATCCGGACCTGTCGTAATCCGACGCCTGTAGTGCTTGGAAACGCCCAGCCATTCTCTTTTGGGAAAATCAGTATTATAAAAGAAGGAAGCGATGTGACTATTGCGGCGACAGGAATTCCGGTTGCGATGGCACTGCAGGCGGCAGCCAAACTGGAAGAGATCGGGATTGTAGCCGAGATCCTGAATATTTCGACAATTAAGCCTTTGGATGAACTGACGCTGGTCGATTCCGTTAAAAAAACGAAATGTATACTGACGGTTGAGGAACATTCTTCAACAGGCGGGCTGGGAAGTGCAGTGGCCGAAGTGTTAATGAAACAGTTTCCCGTTCCGGCAGATTACATTGGGATAAACGACACCTTTACCGAAACAGGCTCATACGACGAATTACTGGATAAATACCGGATTTCTGTAGATGTAATCATTGAAAAAGTGAAGAAAATAGTTGGGCAAAGCAGCTAAAAAGAAGCTCCAATTTATTGGTTTTAAGTGTATTTTATTATTTCCTCAAGGATATTAATGAAATCAATCATCTCCTTGTGCATCTCCAGAACCTATATCATTAATCATGCGTGATATCCTTGATTTAGGGCATTATGGAAAATGGGCTGTTTTCCCCTTGGCAGATTTAACTCACTCTCAGTCAGAATATGTGCATCTGTTAAAATCCCGTACTTCAGGTCTATCTCATAACAAATATCCGATATTTTCCGCTCAAGTTTCCAGTCTGTTTTTCTTTTAATCACGATAAGAACATCATAATCTGAATCCCGGGTGTCTTTATCTGTGAGTTGTGAACCAAACAAAATAACTTCCTTCAGATTATCATTTAGCTGACTTGATAATCGATTTTTCAGTTCCGCAACTATTCTAATCTTTTCTGGATTCATATCAACAGTTTTCTCCAAAGATAATCAATTTTTGGTGTATATCAATACGTTGAATGAACAAGCCGAAACGCTTTACAAAAAATTCTTATCTAAAAATCTCTGAAATTTGTCCTTATATTGAATCTCTATGGGTCTGTATTTGTGCCTACATAGAAGGTTCAGTTTCCTGGGCTGCCGGCAAAAAACTATTTCACGGTCAGCTCTTTTTCAAAAACAGTTGTGCGGGGCTTCCGGAGCACGCAGTGCTTGCTGAACCGGGTGGACAGCTGCAATTTGTAGGTGCCTGCCTTCAGTTCAGGAATAATAATAATCAGTTCAGAGGGGTTATTGATGACCAGATCGGCCGGATCTACCCCAATGCTCTCGCCCGAAAGCTGATTCACAAACCAAATGCCCGTTTCGTCGTTGTCGCCCACCACTCTGATCTTACGGCCTTTTATTTTTAAGCTCCGGTTAGGCGAAAGCAGGTTGTTCACCGAACCGGTTTTTACATCGGTTACCTGAAAGATAGCCGGTCCCGAATCGGCTGCTCCCATCATCTCCACTTCGATCGATGACAGATCGTTACGCAAGATTTCGCCTTGTTTGAACCGGAACCGGATGCGGTGCCTTTCCGGATGAAACGATTCTTCAACGTTGGCAAATGCTCCCTTTATTTGAGGGGTGGCCGTGAAATAGCCGGTGTTAACCGAATAGCCGTCACAAAGCAGGTAACCCATTTCTTTCAGGAAAAGGCTTACGCCATGTTGCATTAACGCAGAAGAAACTTCTGCCCCTCCGCGATTCACAGCCGAATCGCATATGTCGGCAATACCGAGGCTGCGTTCAGAACTTACCCGTGCTATATAACTATCTGACTTAGAAGCTACCGGATTGTTATACAAATAGGCTTTGATGCGGTGAAGAATTGTTTCCATGATTTCGTCGGTTAAATGTCAGCTAAAGCTTTTTTCTAATCAAATATAAGAAAAAGAGTCTGTTTATGCCACAGATATGCTGTTGTGATACAGGGATATGCATTTATCCTTTATAGGGATATATATTTGTCCTCTATTGGGATATGTGTATATCCTTTATTGGGATATGCATATGTCCTTTATTGGGATATGTATATATCCTTCATCGGGATATGTATATATTCTTTTAGAAGATATATTCATATCCCTCGAAGGGATAAACATTAGTCCTGCCTGTAGAGAAATGTTAGTTTCTTAGTAAGATACGGGTTAGTTATCTCACCAGCGCTGGAAGAAATCGTATGAACAACAAGCACCTTTATTTCTAATTTGCACCCATCTGCAACCTGGCTTTCATCAGGACTACGGTATAGGGATTCCAGGTTGACATGGTGAAGTAGATCATAGTCGACTGACTGTCGCCGGTAGCAAAATGCTCAAATTGGTAGGGCCCATATTCGCCTCCCCACTCATTCTCCCGCCCGGCATCCTGAACGTTGTCACATTGCCGGTTTTCATAGCTGGTGTGCATAAAATGACAATACCCGCCATCGTTCCAGGGTTCAAACACGACCTGCGGTTCGGTCCACGGTCCCCAGGGATATTGGGCAGTACGCAGATTAATTCCCCGGGGAGAACCAATATTGTATAAAAGGATCCATCGCTTGATAAACCTGTTATATGAAACAGAAAGCTCTCCGACTCCGGGATCATCCAGCTTAAAAACAGGTAAGGCATCATTTTCCTTCTTATTCCATAAAGGTTTCCCACCCTGATCAATTCCTGCAAAATAGCGGATGGTCTTTCGATCCTCTATTCCGGATGCTGGTTGATAAGCCAAGTAAACCTGACTGGCCCGGTATTCTCCGGAACCAAAAATGACAAGTCCTTCTTCATCATCACCGGGAAGAAGCTCCCAATCAGACGAGGAAACCTTTACAATGGAAACATTAATAAAGTGACTGGCAGACAAATCATAAAGATAATCAAATGTTTTTCCTCCGTCATTGGTTGAACGGGCCAGGAGCGATCGTCCCATGATTACCGGGGGCTTATACCCGGTTGTATGGTAAATGTACATTTTATTATTCACGATCAATCCTTCCACCGGCACTTCAAAGGCACCCTGGCTGATCCCGTCAATCTGAACCGGATGATAAATACCATACTGATCGGTTACAAAATCGAGTGAAAGTCCGTCTTCCGGATCGGAATCGGTTGTATACGCAATTGCATCACGGTCTCCCCCCACCTGCCCCCAGGTATCTCCAAAGAGGATCCATGTTTTCGTCCCATCCTGAAAAGGTACACCCAGATCTGTTGCATTTAACTGATACCGGGTTGAAGTCTGATTCTGAGTGGGAATATTTCTTTCCTTGTCATAATCTCCAATTAGCTGGCAAATCTTAGTTCCTGGTACTGTAATGATAACATCCGGAGCTGTGGTTGCAGGAATATTCCCAACAGGTTCCGAAGGATTCTCAACAGGATCCGTATCAGGATCGATTTCTTCGGGCGAATCGCCCGAACAGGCGGTGACCGTCATGAATGCCATGGCCACAATAACATCCATGAACCCCGTCTTCTGCACAAGGCTGAAATTCTTCTTTTTTCTGATCATTTCGTTTTAAGCGTTGGCGTGAGATAGTTTTTATCGATCACCATCACTTCTTCTCCGTTCTTGCTTTCAAAACTCACCGTACTGATATACATGTATCGGGGATGGATTTTCGTAGCGCTGTTGTGCGCATGGAACACGATCCGCAGCTTGCCTTCCTTGTCGGTGAACATGGCGCTGTGCCCTACCCCAACCAGATTTCCGGGCTTTTGAAGGATCGGATTGTTTTCATACTTGGTCCACGGGCCAGTCACTGCCGTGGCCGTCGCATAACCAACTCCGTAAAAGGGGCTTTCGTAGCTGTTGGCCGAGTAGGTCATGTAATAAACACCGTTGTGTTTCACCACAAACGATCCTTCATTGACCCTGGGCCATACCTTTTCCCATTCCTGTGAAACGTTGATGCACTTATGCATCGTTTCGGGATTAATATCGATCAGGTTTTCTTCCAGTTCGGCTACCCAGATGTTCAGTCCGTCGTTGAAGCGGTCAAAAAACAGGTATGGCCTGCCGTCGTCGTCGATGAACAACGAATTGTCGATGCACTTTTCACCCTCTATCATCGGCTTTTGCACTTCCTGGGTGAACGGTCCGAGGGGAGAATCAGCGGTAGCCACACAGATATGCTCGTCGGCCGAGTAATACATGTAAAATTTGCCGTTCACATGGTACACTTCAGGCGCCCAGAACCAGCGGTCGGCCCAGACGTCTTCCTTTTTCAGCGCCAACCCTCCCGGAACACCCGCCGGAACACTCCAGTTCTGGAGATCGTCCGAAACAAACACGGCAATCCCGTTTTCAGACAACGTCCCGTATGCATAATATCTTCCGTCGTGCAGCATGATGAACGGGTCACCCAGCGGAACCTTTGAAACTACCGGCCCGGGGTCCTGTCCCGGCTCATCTTTGGAACAGGAATAACTGCTGAAAGCAATCAATAAAAGCCCTAAAAATAAACTATATTTCATCTATCTAAATTTTCAATTTAAGTTCCTGCAATTTTTGTATCAACTTCAGTATTTCAATTAAGCATCCAACGGATGGAATAGCCATGACGGGGTGTCTATGTTCATTTTCAGTTGGTGTTGCGATGTCACGGTTATTTCATCGTTCTGCAATCATCAATAATCATTCTGATCTGCTTCCTAAACAGTAACGAGTAGTGAGTCGCGAGTGAAAAGACCAGCCTCCGAAAATTCACTACCCTCGACTCACTACTCATGACTTATTAATTAATATTTTGGATTCTGTGTTAAACCTGTATTGTTATTTATTTCATCTGAAGGAATAGGTAAACGGCTGTGCTTTCCGATCTGGAAGTTGTTAAAATCAGGATCACGCTGCTTCAGTTCAGCCAGTCCGGCTTCATTATCGGTCAATCCCCAACGTTTGATATCTGCCCAACGATGACCTTCCAGGCAAAGTTCCAGGCTTCGCTCCATCTGCAAACGCTTCAAAAAAGCAGTTTTTGATACAACTGCTTCCGGATGATTCAGAGCCAACGCCGGCATATTCACCCGGTCTCTGATCCGGTCAACCAGCGCCACGGCTTCTGTCAGGCTTCCGGAAGGAAGGTTGGCGAGACATTCGGCATACATCAGCAGCACGTCGGCATAGCGGATTACGCGAACATTGACCGGGCTGTGATAATCATCATAGTCCCGGTAATAGTCTGTCCCGTATTTCCTGAAAAATACCCGGCTTTTATAATTATCCTGGTTCCAGACATCCATTCCAAAACGATAAATTTTATTGTTGCCTGGAAAATCAGCGGCCATATCTTTATAAAAAACACTGTTCCTTAATCGAATATCATATCCGCCATCCAGGTTCTTTTCTTTTTTAAATTCAGTGACAATCCAGGGACGCACTTCCCCATCAGTCCAGCCAATTCCCGGAGGTGCAAAAAATTGACCGCGGTTCAGTCCCAGGTTAGGGTCGATATCGAAATCGCCATCGCCGGCAGGTGCTTTATGAATGTCAGAATACTGGATCTCAAAGACCGACTCGATATTATTCTCATTCAGATGCGTAAAATTATCCTGAAAATTGGCAACCAGTCCGTAGTTCCCGGCTCCTTCTCCCTTAACCAGCCATTCAAGGTCAGCTTTGGCAGCTTCCCAGTTATGCTGTTGCATGTAGCTTTTTGCACGCAACGCGTAAGCTGCCCCTTTGGTCGCTCTTCCCTTATTGGCATCATCCCATTGAGCAGGTAACATACTGACAGCCTGAGTCAGATCGCTCTGTACCTGTGCCCAGACTTCTGTTTCTGTATGACCTTCAGGAGTATCGCCTGGTTTAGAAGGCTCAAGTACGATTGGAAGGCTCTTGTTTTCACTTCCCCATAAAATCGTAAGATCATAATAAAACAATGCTCTCAGAAAATAAGCCTGTCCCAGTATCTGATTTTTATAATTCTGATCGGCGAATTCAATATTGGGCACATAAAAAAGAACCTGATTGGCCCGGTAAATGGCTTCATAGCAATCGCGATAGGTCCAGGCATTCCCCTCCCAGAAGTTGTAATTGTTGTACATGAACCGGGTCCAGTCGGCCAGCTCGATCCAAGGACTTTGGCTAAAACCTTCATCCGAGCCCAGATCGAGACGGAACCAAATCCAGCGTGAATAGGTCCCCGGTTTGTAAAACATATTATAGACAGCATTCACGCCACTTTGCGCATCTGCTTCACTTTTCCAGAATGATTGTACCGTCAAATCATTGGGATTGGTCACATCGACTTCACATGAGGTGATTATCAGTCCCAGTAATAAAATAACAGAATATAGTATCTTTCTCATGACATGCGTTTTTAGAAGGTGACTTGTAAACCAAAGGTAACTGCTTTGGGATTGGGGAAGGCCCCATAATCATAACCTCTTTCCCAGATGCTGGAATTTCTGAATTCCGGATCCAGGCCGGTATATCCGGTGAAGGTGATCAGATTCTGGGCATTGGCAAATACTCTGACCTGTTCAAAATAGCTTGACAACAGTGTCTTTGGGAGTGAATATCCCAGAGCCAGTTGCCGGACGCGAAGGAACGAACCATTTTCCAGCCAGCGGGTCTGGTCTCCCCTGGTATTCCGTCCATCCTGATAAATGGGGCGCGGATCTTTGGCATCCGGATTATTCAGGCTCCACGGGTCATAATCAGCGCGGTAATTTGAGTTGTCGTCGTAACGATCAAATCCGCTGCGCGGTCCGTTAAAGACTTTATGCCCAAACGCTCCAACCATCTGAAGCTGCAAGTCGAGTCCCTTCCATTCAACCGACGCGTTGAGTCCTAACTGCACCTTTGGCCAGGGTGTTCCGGCGTACTGACGATCCCCGTCTGTAATCTGTCCGTCCCCGTTAAAATCGACAAAGCGAATGTCACCGGGTTGAGCATTTGGCTGGATCATATTGCCATCCTTGTCGGTATGAGCATATACGTCTTCCATAGAACGAAACAGGCCATCTGTTTTGATCAGATACCATTCGCCGATTGGCTCACCGATATATGATTTGGTGTTCCATTGTGTGAAGAATCTCCGGTTATATCCCAGTTCTTTGATCTTATTCTTTACCGTGGAAATATTTGCGTTAATACTGTAATTCCACTCATCCCGTTTCTCACGCCAGGTCAGTGAAAGTTCAAAACCTGTGTTTTGAAGGGATGCCGCATTGACATTCGGATTACCACCATTGTTCCCTGTCGACATCAGGATCTGCATTCCCGTAAGCACATCTTTTGTAGTTGAGCGGAAATACTCGGCGGTAATGTCCAGATGATTGTCCAGTACAGTGGCATCTACGCCAACATTCACCTCATGCAATTCTTCCCATTTCAAATCTTCATTAACCAGCTTAACCTGCGTTTGCCCGTTCACAAGATGCTGATCCCGTCCAAAAATAGCCTGCGGGAAAGAGTTGATAAACGGAACCCAGTCCCAGACACCGATATTGGAACTTCCCAACACACCGTAGTTTCCACGAATCTTCAGGTCATTGATCCAGTTCACATTAAAAAAGCTTTCATTGTCAATTTTCCATGCTCCTGAAATGGAAGGAAATACGCCGTCACGGTAACTGGGGCCGAATTTGGATGAAGCATCACGTCTGACGGTGGCGCTTAGCAGGTATTTATCCGCATAGTTATAGTTGATACGGCCGAACACAGAGAATAATTTCTGCCTGTCTGTCCAACCGCCCGTTTTTGGGTCCCGTTGGGCAGCGTTGAGTTGATCAAAATAGGTTCCGTCGCTTAAACGAAGCAAGGCATTCTTGGTTCCCCAGATCTGCTCGTAATCAATATCCATAAAGCTGGTTCCTGCAACGGCGCTGACATCGTGTTGCCCAAATTTTTTATTGAATTCGATCGTGTTATCGTAGACCAGCGAGTTAAACCGGGCCATATTTTTGTTAAGCGATGAGGGATCGTAAGGCTGATTATATGTCCAGTTCCCCTCTTCCCGCAAAAACATGTGCTTGTCGGAACTGGTCTCAAACCCCATGTTGAACCGGTATTTCAAGCTTTTGAAAAATTCAAGTTCAGTGAAAATATTCCCGCGTAGCCGGAGGTTTTCATTCACCGTACTGGTCAATGCTTCCTTGGCTACCGGGTTCGTTCCGAATGTCACATCACGCGATCCGTCGCCATATCCATATCCGCCGGGGTTGTTTTCGTCGTACACCGGAATGGTCGGCAACATTCTCCAGACATCGACAATTGGGTTGGTATCGAGGTCGTCGATTTTATAATTGCTGATAATCACATTTTCACCGACCCTGAATACCAGCGCCTTTCCGAATTTCCGTTCGGCCGAAGTATTGGAACGGAGCGTAATCCTGTTACTTTCACTTCCGATCGTTGTTCCGGAATTATCCTGATAATTGGCAGAAAGAAAATATCGTCCGGTTTCACTACCGCCGGAGAATGAAACATTGTAATCCTGAATGAGACCTGTTTTAAAAGCCACATCCTGCCAGTCAGTATTTGCCTCAGTATGGTTCGCTGCAGAAGACCCGTGATTTGCAAAGGCCATGTCGTTTAGAGCGGTCCACTGATTGCGGTCAGTCAGATCGTAACGGGGCAACCACTGCAAGGTTGTTTTCGCCGATACATCAATTTTCATTGGACCTGTCTTTCCACGTTTAGTGGTAATGATAATGACGCCGTTAGCTGCCCTGGAACCGTAAATAGCAGCTGCAGAAGCGTCTTTTAACACCTGAATGGATTCGATGTCATTGAAGTTAAAGTCACGGTTTGCACCGCCTTCAACGGCAATACCATCAATAACATAAAGCGGAGCGCTCGATCCGAACGATTTTGTACCCCGGATTTCAATCCAACCTTCTGCCCCCGGTTTTCCTTCGGTACGTACAAACACACCGGCCATCGATCCCAGTGCATCACCAACCGTACCGGTTACCACCGTACTTTTCATCATTTCCGGCTTAAAAACAGCTACAGCCCCGGTCAGATCGGCTTTGCGCACCGTCTGGTAACCAATAGCCACAACCTCTTCAATACCGACGGTTTCCTCTTCAAGGGATATATTGACGACCCGTTGAGTTCCAACCAGAACTTCCTGAGTTTTCATTCCGATAAATGAAAACACCAGGGTTCCATTGGAAGGAATATCAGTCAATGAATAATTACCTCCGGGATCGGTGATTGTTCCGGCACTTGAACCTTTTAAAATGATGGTTGCTCCAGGCAAAGGATTTCCTGATGCATCGGTCACCTTCCCGGTAACATTTCTCTGCTGCCGGCTATGAACAGGAAAGGACTCTGCATTATTCTTCACCAGTACAATCTGCCTGTCGGCAATACGATAAGTGACGTCAGTGCCCTTGAATACCTGGTCCAAAAGATTTTCAACCGATCCGTCCCTGACATCCAGGCTGACTTTTCGGTTCACATCGATATCTTCATTTTTATACAGAAAATAAAACTCACTTTGCTCCTCGATGAGTTTCAACACTTCCCTTACCGTCGAATTCTGAAGGGACACGTTCAGCTTCGTTTGCTGGGAGTAAACGCTTGCGCTCACGTGCACAAGCGATACGAGCACAATCAAGAAGGTTAGCTTCATCATACGTAACCATTTTAATAAGAGGGTATACCTCTTATCGATAAACCATTTTTTTTTCATACGTTTGTAATTACTAATTTACACTGATCCCCATTGCTGTGGGGGTTAACTGTTACTTAGAAGGAAAGTGTTACCAGCACTTTCCTTTTTTCATTGGCCGTTTCAGTCGAAACGTGCGTTAAGGTTGCCTGATAAAAACCTGATTTTCTTTTATCTCATATGTGATGGGTGTTGTAAATGATACTAATCGGAGCATTTCCCTCAAACTCTCAGTCTTGATCGTCATCGTGTAGCGCTCGCCTGTGTTAATTTGCTCATCAACGTGAATTTTCACATCATACCAGCGCTCCATCCGTTTGATGACCTCGGCAAACGGGGCATTTTCAAAGCGCAGCATATTTTCTTTCCATGACGTATATAAACGGGTATTTACATGCTGCACGCTGAACTTTTGAGCATTTAAATCCAGGGTGGCCTGCATACCGGGCAACAAACTCACTTCCTCTCCGGTTACAGTATTAACAGCCCTTATTTTCCCTTCTTCCAGCGTGGAATAAAACTCTTCATCGTCCGGATATGCGCATACGTCAAACCGGGTACCCAGCACCTCGATATCCATCTGACCGGTATTCACAATAAAAGGCTTATTTACATCGCGGGCCACGTCAAAAAAGGCCTCCCCCTTTACATAGACTTTACGTTGATCACCATCGAAAACAAGGGGAAACTTCAACTCGGTTCCTGAGTTTAGCCAGACCTTGGTACCATCGTACAGGCTTATTTCGGAACGCTGACCATAGGGCACCTTTATTTCATTGTAGATTTCTGTGAAACCTGATTTCTTCTCCGGAAATAATTGAAAACTTCCCCAGCCAAGCGTGAATGCCAGTATAAAGACTGCTGCATACCGCAATAATTGCCGTCTAAAGGAAACACGCCTGATCCTGCTGTCCGCTATCGTTTGCCAAACTTTGTCCAACCGATCCGACGGGGCAGTTTCATTGGCTGGTTCAAGCGACCGTATAATCGACCGGGCCTTTTCCATGTCAGCTCTTTTTTCGGGATACTCTGTGAGAAACTGATCCCACTTTTCATCCTCAGAGTCAGAGGGAAAACGGATCCACCGGATAAATTCTTTATCCAGCACAAAATCTTCAACCTCGTATGTCTGATATTTTTTCATTCGTGTGACTTTCTATTCATAAAAGGCACCTTAATGAAAAACATCATCACTAATCCTGATCTTTTTTTATACAGAAGATGATTTTTTTCAAGACAGTGAGTAAAATAATTCCGGCACCGGTAGATTGAAGCACTTCCTTCAATGATTTTATTGCCCTGTAAATCAGATTTCTTGACGCTTCAACGCCCATACCAAGGATATCGGCAACTTCGGGATAATCCAATTCTTTCTGGAACCTAAGATAAATCGCTTCCTTTTGCCGGGGGCTCAATTTTTCAATGGCCAGAGCCAGATCACGGGTAGTCTGGTTTCTGGCTTCTTCATCGATCAACTCCTGTTCGGCAGAATAGCGAATCTCAAAGAGGCTCTCATGGATCTGACTGTCGCTGTACCGGGATTCGCGTTTGAGTAACCGGATAAGCTTTCGTCTAAATGCCTTTAACAAATAAAAATGAATATTACCTGTTTCACCAATCCCTTTCCGATTCCGTATCAGATCGATGAAAAGATCGTGCAATGCATCTTCAATAACCGCCCTGTTCGGCGTCAGCTTTTGACCATACAGGTATAACGAACCGGCATGTTCGGCGTAAATCGCAGAAAGGACATTGTCATCCCCTTGTCTGAAGCGATCCCATTTTTTTCTGTCGTCCTGGTTTGTTAATTTCATAGGTCAAATCCATAGAGGCCATCAAAAATAGGAATTCGGAAGCAAACCACAAATAATCGCTTGCCCGCCCGACAACCAAATAAAAAAAGCATGCCTCCCGCTATAAGAGACATGCCCCACCATCTTTTTGAAGAATTTTAATCAGACCAACACCTTTGTAAACATGGTAATCCCGCGCTCCTTTCCGGAATTTATTCAGTGATCACTGTATCCGGAACCGTTTAAAGCGAAAAAAGTAGCGATGATGTGACAACGCACCGGTAAAACAAGCAAATCGTCGAAATAAACGCTCTCACTTCAGATCCAGTTAGGATGGGTCCCATAGTCGGTATGATTCCCATCCCATTGTCCCATAGCGAAAGATAAAAAGGAACAAAATCCCTGATGGTCTCTCGTACATAGGAAACAGTTACAAGTCAGTTGTCGGATTTTTGGAATAATAACATTCGAAAGCCTTGATGACAGGTTTCTGAACGTACTCCATTATCGATAACCTGACTTTAGAATAATTTCCTTCAGCAAAAGTTACAATTCTTTTATGACCAACGCTTTCTCCTGTTTCTATTTTTATCCATCCACCATCACGGAATCCTTCCAGCGAATATTGCCGAATCCGTTCGCCAAACCTGATGTCTTCGGAAATAAGAATACGGTTTACTTTTTTGACCGCTCCAAAATCTATTACAAATTCAGCTCCTTCACCTTTGGTCTGACCAACTTTGTATGAAGATTGTTCTTTAATGGCTCTACCAAATTCGGCCAGTCTCTTTACGTCAGCATCGGGAACCAAACCCCTGTCATCCACAACAATACCGATCAGCATATTCGTATTTCTTCCAACACTTTTATCATATTTATCCATCAGTTGATCCACCGTAAAGATTTTATGATCTTCATCTTTTTTCCAGAACCAGCCCCCCTGGAAAGACGAATTCCAGCGTAATGGGAAGTCTGCCTCCCCGGGACACCAGAATTCCCCATTTGGATTCCCGTTTAATCCTTTTATTTCAACTACTCCTGACGAAGAAGTTGTTGAATCGGCAGTTGCCCAGCAAGGGTAGGGTGCAACCCCTTCTTCATTTCCTACCCACCGAATGTTATTCTCAAAGCCAAATGGTCCCTGAAAAGCAATGGCATTCGGCTGGCACTTCCGAAGTAACGACAGCACATCGAAACCTCCTTTTTCCTGAGGAAGAACTCCACCATCGAACCAAATCTCGAACAAGTTCCCATAGTTCGACCATAGCTCTGTAAGCTGAGTTTTTACAACGTCGTTGTAAATTTTCTGCTCTTTCTGATCACCCGAAACTACCTTACCCGGGTTATCCACTTTTAAATAGCCGTTTGCAGTGGTGCTGGCGTAAATTCCTGGCTTAATTCCGTATTTCCTGCACGAATTAATAAAATCCCTGACAATATCACCTTCCCCGTTTCTCCAGGGAGTATTTTTTACACTGTACTCATGAGCCTTTGTTGGCCATAAACTAAAGCCTGTACAGTGTTTGGCTACCAAAACAGCATATTTTGCACCGGCAGCTTTTGCTGCCCTGATCCATTGATCAGTGTCCAATTCCTTCGGATCAAATATAGACAATGAAGGATGATAATTCCAGTCCG
>JBDKTZ010000191.1:0-4331 GCA_039679975.1 Prolixibacteraceae bacterium | reverse complement strand
GCATGAATCCCGCCGAACACGCGTCACCGGCACCGACGGTGTCAACAACGTTGACCCGGTAGCCGGGATCATAGGAATAGTGACCTTTGTTTGTCATAACAAAGGCGCCTTTTTCGCCCAGTGTGACCAACGCCAGCGTTAAATGATGCCTGCTGACCAGTTCCTGGCTCAATTCCTGAAGAGAATTTCCTGATAAATTGAACATCTCTTTTAACGTAATCAGTTCCTGGTCATTTATTTTTAAAATGGTGGCAAGTTCCAGGCTTTCTTTGATTATCTCGGGTGAATAACAGTCTTTTCGCAGATTAATATCGAGGAACTTAATCGCGTCAGGAGTTTTCTGAAGAAGTGTACGAAGTGTATTTTTTGATTGCTCCGTCCTCTGGGAAAGCGTTCCAAAATAAATGCAATCGGCCATTGATCCCAGATGAAGCATATCTCCGGTGAGAACAATATGATCGTAGGCTACGTTCCGGATGATCGTAAACTGGGGTACACCTTCAGCATTCAGTGTAACCGGAACAGTTCCTGTTGGTAAATCCGGATCGGTTTGAACGTGGTGTACGGCAAGGCCAAGTTCAATTAACTTCTCAATGGCTTCCTGTCCGTTTTCATCATCGCCGATCCTGGAGACCAGGAATCCGTTATCGCCAAATTGATTGATCCGGAAAATAAAGTTGGTGGTCGCTCCTCCCAGCGCTTTACCTGTGGGTAATAAATCCCAAAGTAATTCCCCGTAAGCCAAAATTGTCTTCTTCATAAGTGTAGGTACTTTTTATTGGACACGGATTTATCTTCTGTGAGCACCAAATTTAAACAATATAAGTAATACGAAACATTCACTGTCACATTTTTTGACGTTCAGGGACTATTCTGTTTGTGATAACAAAAATACCAATAGGTCTGTGACCTTAATTTTTAAAAAAGTTGTTCAAGCCTGGTTTGATAAAAATGATTATTTTGGTATAGAAATTGCCACAGAACCGTCTGAAATTTGTTCATTGGAGTTGTTTTTTATGAATTATTTGGCACATGCTTATTTATCCGGAGGATTGGAAGGCGTAATGATCGGCAACTTTATAGGAGATTCGGTCAAAGGAAAGCAATACCTCAATTATCCGCCCCAAGTACAGGAAGGTATTTTAATTCATCGGCAGATTGATTCCTTTACGGATCGCCATCCGCTGGTAAAACAATGCTCCAGGCGGTTTCGGACGCCCTATGGCCGTTATGCAGGGATAGTAACGGATGTGGTTTTTGATCACTTCCTGGCAAAATATTGGGAAAGCTGGTCAGTCAATCCTTTCTCTGAATTTGTAAAACATGTTCACTCAGTGCTTCTTTCCAGTTTTGCCCAACTTCCCTTCGAAGTAAAAGGATTTCTTCCTTTTTTTATTGCACACCGGCGGCTGGAATCATATGCCGGAGTAGACGGGATAAGGGAAACACTTTATGCAATGGGGAGACGGACAAGTATGCCTGAACGCTCTGAAATGGCGGTGCAAATTCTGCAGGATGAGTTTTTTCTTATTAAAGCTGAATTTGATGAGTTCTTCCCGGAGCTTATTGATTTTGTGGAGCAACGTTTTCGGATTGAGATTAAAATGAATGAAAACAGAAAGATACAAGAGGCCGTGAAACCGGGAACTTGCAGTCCGGATCCTGAACCTTGCATTGCAAGCTCACAGCTTCCTTAGTAACTTAACTTTTCAATTCGGCTTGAGTCAAGGCGTAAAAATATAAACAAGAGAATAGTAAAAGACCAGAGCGATGATCCTCCGTAACTGAAGAAAGGCAGTGGAATGCCGATAACCGGACCAAGGCCGACAGTCATACTGATATTGACTGCAAAGTGAAAGAAGAGGATCGAAGCTACACTGTATCCGTATACCCGGGTAAAGACAGAACGCTGCCTCTCCGCAAGGAACAGCAGGCGGATCAGGAGCGCCACAAAGAGTAAAATGATAATGCAGGACCCCAGGAATCCCCATTCTTCGCCTACCGTACAGAAAATGAAATCAGTGCTTTGTTCCGGCACAAAATCAAATTTGGTTTGCGTTCCGTTTAAGAAGCCTTTTCCGGCAAATCCGCCTGAACCAATCGCAATTTTAGATTGATTAACGTTGTATCCTACCCCCAACGGATCGGATTTTATCCCGAGTAATTCTTCGATACGCGACTTATGATGGGGCTCCATTACTTCGTTGAATACATAATCGACAGAGAAGGTCATGATTACAAGCGCAATATAAAACCCGATAATGATTAATGAATAATTGAGACCTCTCCTGTAAGTATATGCAGCAAAAATAATTGCTGCCGGAACAGAAGCATAGAACAATAACCGGTTTAAGTTACTTTCAAGACTGAAACTGTAATCGATTAACCAGATCACCCCAAATGTCAGCAAACAGATGCTGATTGCTTTTAAGATTTCGAAAAGCTGCTGCCTGATGACGTAATGGCTCAGCAAAGCTGCAATGGCAAGAATAATAATGGTTTCCGCGGAAGTTAATACCAGGGTCAGGATAAAGACAACAGCCACGAGCACTCCGAAGAAAAGGAAAATTCCAGGAAGTCCTTCCCTGTACAAAACCATTGAAAACACCATGAATACGATCGCAGAACCGGTATCGTTCTGCAGAAAAATAAGCATAACCGGCAGCAGAAGGATAACTCCGATTACAGCGATCGACTTAAACTGGGTCAGTTTAAAATTATATGAACTGGTAAATTTAGCCAGCGCGAGGGCCGTGGAAAATTTGGCGAATTCGGCGGGCTGAACGGCAAAGCCTCCGATCTGGAACCAGGAACGTGATCCTTTGACCTCCTGGCCGAACAAAAGCACCCCGATAAGCAGGATCATAACCAGAGCATAGAATACATAAGCAAATGACACATAGACCCGGCTGTCGATAATGACCAGTGTTGCAGCAAGGATGAATGCTGCGATAATCCACATGAGTTGTTTCCCGTATCGTTGGCTCATATCTAAAATACTGCTGTGTTCTTCATTGTACACGGCGGCATATATGTTGGCCCAACCAAGAAAAACCAGCAAGATATAGATGAAGATTGTCAGCCAGTCCAGGTTTGCCCATATGTTGTTTCTGTTTGCCACTATTTTGGTTGATGAGGATTTAATAAGTTGGTGTCAATTATCTTTTGTTCAAGCGCTTTCCTCGCGGGTGAAGCAATTGAGTCGGTCAGGTACTTCTCGATCAGCAGACTCGCGATAGGAGCAGCTTGTCGGGCACCCCATACGCCGAATTCAACATACACCGCAATAGCGATTTTTGGATTGACTTTCGGTGCAAAAGCAATGAAGGCAGAGTGGTCTGATCCTTGAGTATTCTGGACTGTCCCGGTCTTGCCACATATTTCAATACCATTTACAAATGCCGTATAACGCAAACTGGTTAGCTCAACCACTTGCTGCATTCCTTCAATAACAACTTCAAAATGATCGTGGTTTACCGTGCTGGTCTTTCGCTCGAACACAAGGTTTTGCGAGTTGCCTCCTTTTTCTGAAACAGCACGAACCAGATGCGGTTCAATGTAGTATCCCCGGTTGGCAATAACCGTCACCATATTGGCCATTTGAAGCGGAGTCAGGATCACTTCTCCCTGTCCGATGGCCAATGACCGGATGGTGAGCGCATTCCAGTGATTTTTGCCGAAATTACGATCATAGTAAGCTACCTGAGGGATATTTCCTGTTGTTTGCCCGTAAAATTCAGTTCCGAGTTTTTGTCCCGGTCCAAAGCTTAATACATGCGACCGCCAGTGCGCATATCCTTCTTCCGCTTTCGGATATTTATTGATAACTGACCTGAAGGTATTCCAGAAATATGGATTACATGATTCCCTGATTGCTCCGATCAGGCTGATGGGCGACTCATGGTCGTGCGTACAGCGAATCGGAGAAGAACCTCTGCCACTGCAAAATACACTTGTTTCGGGGGTAATTGATTCTTCTTCAAGTGCAATCAGTGCATTCATGGGCTTAAACGTAGATCCTGGCGAGTATGCCGCGGAAATAGCGCGGTTTGTCAGCGGTTTTAGGGTGTCGCTCAGAAGTATTTCGTAGTTCTTGCTGCGGGCGCGGCCAACCAGCAGATTCGGGTTGTATGCCGGGCCGCTGTAATAACAAAGGACCTCTCCGGTAGCCGGTTCTATCGCTACCACGGCGCCACGTTTGTTCTGCATTAACGTTTCCGCGTAGTACTGAAGGTCTCCGTCGATGGTTGAAATAAGATTTTTACCTAAAATTGCGGTTGTATCCCTTTCTCCGTTATGGAAAGCTCCCTTGGGCCGGTTATGGACATCGT
>JBDKTZ010000310.1:0-2538 GCA_039679975.1 Prolixibacteraceae bacterium | reverse complement strand
CACCGTAATGTTTCCCAGACAAAGCGGGAAATGTTGGTCGCATTTTCCGCTTTTTAAAAAGCATCGGTTTGTTTCATAGGCAGATTTTATTTTACACTTTTTAAGTAAATCCGGTTTTTGTCAATAGAGTAATCAAATGGTTTCACGCAAGCCCGCTTAAAAGTTTCCATTATGGTATAGACATTCGAGTCGATATGAAATGATCCGGTAAACGTCCTGTGGTTAATGACTGTATCTTCAAAAATGATTTTAATGCTATAGATTCGTTCTATTTTTTTTGCAAGGTTTTCAAATGACTCATTTTTGAATTCATATATACCCTCTTTCCAGTATTTATAAAAACTGTCAGGAATCTCCGAATACGTTAAATTCCCTGATCTCTTGTTCAATACTAAGCTATGTAACGGTTGCAACATATATGATTTGTAATTTCCGTTTTGTTTCTTGTCGGCTACGTCTACCTGCACTTTTCCTGTTACTAAATTGACATGGATAAAATCATCGTCGGGATAAGAAACTACTGAAAATTCAGTTCCGAGAACTTCTATCCGGTGTTCCCCTATGTTAAGTATGAAAGGTCTTTTCTTATTGGATGTGACCGTAAAAAAAGCCTCTCCTTCCAAGTTCACGTTTCTTGTCTTTCCCCCGAAATTTTCAGGATATATCAATTTAGAGCCATTGGTCAACCATACTTTGCTTCCGTCAGGAAGAACGACTAAACTACGATTCCCGTTGGGAACTGAAATTTCATTCATGGCGACTTTTTTGTCTCCGTTTATTGAATGAGACAGGTATCCGGCTATTAACGCGAAAGTGATTACCGCAGCATATTTCAGTAATTTGAATGAATTAAATCTGCTTTGATGACTTTTTATCCTGGCTTTGATTCGTTGATAATCTTTTGCCACATCTTTTTCATTCATTTCTTTGCCCTGTTGCAATAAGGCCCAAATGTTTTTATACCTGACGTATTCTTCCTGATTCTCCGCAGATTGCCGGATCCAGGTTAAAAGCTCTTTGGAAGGATGAAAAGATTCGCTTCTGATTATTTCTTCTATGATTTCTTCTTTTTCCATTTGTATTCGGATGGTGATATAATGAACGAAAAGGCAAATACCCTATAGCAAAATATTTTTTTTAAGAACAAAAGGTAAAGATCTCCGGCTAAAGAGGAGGAAGTGTTGGAAAATTCAATGATTAGCAGTCAGCAGGTAAGCAAGAATGGGTAGAAAGTCTTTCAACGTTATTCTGAATACGTGGAGAGCCCTGGTTATTTGCGCTTCCACTGCTTTAACCGAGATATTTAGTTCATCGGCAATTATTTTGTTCTTTTTACCTTCGAAACGACTTAGAATAAATATCTCACGACAACGGGGAGGCAATTCTGACAGTGTTTTTTCTATGATTGTTTCCATTTCCTGAAAAGCTGTTGCCGATGTATCCAACTGCTCCAATGCAGGGTACAGAATCTGATGATGAATTCTGATTTCTGTATTGACGGCAAATTTCTTAACCATCTTTTCGTGCCGGAGGTACATTAGACAATTATTCTTTACGCTTGTATACAGATAACTTTGAAGCTGAAATTCGTTTAAGACGGCAGGATTCCTTTCCCAAAAAGAGACGAATGCATCCTGAACCAGATTTTTAGCATCGTCGTAAGGCACATACTCTTTGGCAAAATGGACTAAGCGGGGGTAATATAAACTAAACATGACTTCAAAGGCAGCCTCCTGTTTCTTGTTTAATTGTGTTAGTATTTGATTTGATAAAGAATTCATTCTCAACCCATATTTTCACTGCAATTTTAAACATTTTTACAGGTATTCAAAACATTTGATCATTTTTCGGATCGCATAGTTAATTTCCAATAACTTCGTTTGTATTTGTTCAGTAAAAGATGAAACAGATCATGTACTTCTGATGAAAAGAGCGACTTTTGCAAAACTGTTTCAAAGATTACTATAAGTATCGTGAAATAATTGCTGCCATATTCTATCTTTGAACAGACTGCAATAATAATGATAACGAAAATAATAAACAGGTCCGTGACCTTAAATCTGAAGAGATGAACAAATCGTGCCGCACATTCCTGTATTTGCTTCTTTTGCTTTTCTGTCCGGGCCTGTCGGCGCAGGAAGTTAACACGGTGAGCTCACCTGACGGAAAGCTTCAACTGACCATCACCCTGACCAAAGAAGGGCAAATGAATTATGCTTTCCAAGCTGATAACAGGGAATTTATCCGCCAATCGCCGTTAGGATATGCTCTTGATGCCGGCGGAACACTACCGGCTGCGGGCTGGATCTTAAAGGAAACAACTGTACGAAATTCGGTCCGTTCGGTATGGAAGCCCGTTTGGGGCAAGCGCGAAGCCGTTCCGGATCAGTATAATGAAATGATTCTCCATTTGAGCGGTCCCGGCTCTGTCGTTCTGCGGGTCACTGCCCGGGCTTATAATGACGGGGTCGCTTTCAGTTATGATTTTCCATCGGTTCCGGGAGCAGGATTAAATGCTTCCGCCGAGCTGACGCAATA
>JBDKTZ010000189.1:0-33386 GCA_039679975.1 Prolixibacteraceae bacterium | reverse complement strand
ATGGATAGCTTTTTTTATGTTTCTGTCTATCCTGCATGTTTCGGGTGCAGCTTTTTCACAGGGAACGATCAGTATTTCACAAAAGAATGTCACGGTCAGGCAGGCGCTAAACGAAATTGAGCGGAATTCCAAATTCAAGTTCCTGTACCGCAACGAAAGTTTTGATGTGGACAGGATCATTAGTCTTGATGTTGAAGATGCAGATGTTGAATCGGTTTTGAAGACGATTTTTGCAGGACAGGAGTTCTCGTATCAGATCTTTGCAAATAATGTGATTGCCCTGAACGTAAAAAACAATCAGCCGCAGGATCGTAAAGTAAGCGGAAAGGTTTCCGATTCCTCAGGTGCGCCGCTCCCCGGTGTATCGGTGATTATTAAGGGGACAACGCAGGGAACTATTACCGATGCAGAGGGGAATTATTCGCTTTCCGATGTTTCCGCCGGCTCTGTCCTGGTATTCTCGTTTGTGGGAATGAAGGGTCAGGAGATTCCGGCCTCGGGACAGGTTGTATCAATTGTGATGGAAGATGAAGCAGTGGGCATCGATGAGGTTGTCGTGACTGCCCTGGGTATCAGCAGGGACAAAAAAACACTCAGCTATGCAACGCGACAAATGAGCGGTGAGAACCTGAGCAATGCCCGTCAGATCAATGTTTCCGGCGCTTTGCAGGGAAGGGTGGCCGGAATCAACATCAACAGCACCAATTCAGGCCCGGGCGGATCAAGCAGGCTTGTATTGCGTGGCGACAAATCGCTGATGGGAAACAACCAGCCCTTGATTGTTCTTGATGGCGTACCAATCGACAACACCTCCGACGCGATCGCGGAAACAAGTTACGGTACCCGCGACAAAGGCGACGGCCTTTCGAATATCAATTCAGACGACATCGAGTCGCTCACGGTTCTCCCCGGCCCGGCAGCCGCCGCTTTGTACGGTTCTGCGGCAAGCAACGGGGTTCTGATCATCAACACAAAAAAAGGAACGGGAACCAAAACCGGCATTGAAGTATCCAGTTCTCTGGTGGTGTCTTCCCCTCTGATTTATCCGAAATTTCAGAACGTGTACGGACAAGGGATCGGCGGCGCTTTTCTCAGCAACAGTGAGTACAGTTGGGGACCAAAGATGACAGGGCAGATGGTTACCGACTGGACAGGAAAATCGCAGGAATTGACGCCGCAAAAAAACAATATCCGCGATTTTTTCAGGACCGGTACCGAGTTCATGAATACAGTGGCAATCACTTCAGGCCATACCTATGTTTCCTATACCAATACCACAAGCAAAGGGATTATCCCCAATAACGCATATAACCGGCATAACTTCAATATCCGTGAAACCCTTGAGCTGGGCAAAGGATTAACCGTTGACGCAAAGCTGACCGCCATGCTCGAAGATGATTCGAACCGCCAGTCGACCGGACAACGCAACTATGCCGTGAGCAGCCTTTACCAAATGCCCCGAAGCATCCGGCTGAATGATGTGAAGGATTACGAATCGATCACGAACAATAAGCGGGTTCAGAACTTTTGGAATCCCGGTTCATTCACTTTACAGAATCCTTACTGGTCGGTTTACCGTAACCTTTATGAACGGACCAGACGAAGGGTCATGGGAATGGTTTCAGTTAAGTATCAGATCACTCCGTCGTTAAGCGCTCAGGCAAGAGGCAGTGCGGATTATTATAACGACACCGGAGAAGAAAAGGATTATAACAACACCTACTGGGTTGAAACACCCGGACAGGGAAATTACATCGTGGAGAAGTCGTCGAACCGGCTGCTCACCGGCGATGCCTTACTGACATTTATGAAGGATCTTTCGCCGTCATTTAATGTGAATATCAATGCGGGCGCAAGCATTGAAAGGACAGACTTTGAAACAACCATCGCCGAAAACAACGGGCTTGTGATCCCCAATGTTTTCTCCCTTAATAATGCAATAGGGTTGAACACGGTACAGAAAATGAGCAGGAGCGAAAAACACAGTATCTATGGAGCGGCCCAGTTTGGGTATAAGAACTTTGCGTTTTTAAATCTCACCGGAAGGAATGACTGGAATTCAACCTTACCGAAGGATAATCTCTCTTATTTTTATCCCTCGGTCGGCGCAAATCTTATTGTAACGGAACTGCTTGACCTGCCTGAGGCGATTTCTTTTATTAAGCTGAGGGGCACCTATGCAGTGGTCGCCAATGGTACCGGCTTTGATGCTTACAGAACGCCCAGGTACGAATACCGGGCAGGCGGGAACAGTATTTTTATGTATAGTGACGGGACGCGCTATCTCGAAGAGCTGAAACCTGAAACGACCCGGTCATGGGAAGGAGGTCTGGAATTAAACATGTGGAAGAACAGACTGGGAGTGGACGTATCGGTCTACAAGTCGAATACAGACAACCAGATCCTGACCATTCCCGTGTCGAGTGCCGGCGGATATCTGAACCGGATCATTAACGCGGGCGAAATAGAGAACAAAGGCGTGGAGGTGACCATAAACAGCCGGCCACTGTCTTCGCGTGAATTCACCTGGGACCTGGGTATCACCTTCAGCAAGAATAAGAATGAGATCATCCAGCTGAGCCCGGAGAATCAAAAGCTGATCCTGGTGTGGGACCGCATGGCAAACATCACTGCCTATGTGGGCGGGAAATTCAGCGACCTCTGGGTTTCCGACTTCATGCGCAATGAAAGCGGGCAGATTATCGTCGATAATTCGGGAGTTCCGTTGACCGGTGAAAAAGAATTTTACGCGGGAAACCCCAGCCCTGACTGGAGGGCCGGGATCATGAACACCTTTAAGTATAAGAAACTTTCTCTTTCCGCGTTGATTGATGTCCGGCACGGAGGAGTGATCCTGTCGCACACAGAAGCGATGCTCTCGTATGCGGGAGTGTCAAAAAACACGCTTGAAAGCAGGGAAACCGAATTTGTGGTCCCTAATTCAGTGTTTGAAGATGGCAGCCCGAACAATGTGCCGGTTTCGGCCGAAACGTACTGGAAAACCATCGGCGGAGGTTATCCTGTCGGAAGCCGGTTTATTTATGATGCAAGCAATATCCGGCTGAGGGAACTGAGCTTGAATTACACCTTGCCGGATTATATCACAAAACAAAGCTTAATAAAGCGCGTGACGATCAGTTTTATCGGGCGGAACCTGTTTTTCATTTCCAATAAAGCCAAAGTCGTTGACCCTGAAGCGGCATCGCTTGGAACCGGGAATGCCCAGGGTATTGAATACAGTTCAAATCCGGGATTGCGCAGCTACGGAGTTCAACTGCGTCTAAACTTCTAAAAAAATTATTATGAAGAAGAAATACAGTATTTTAGCAGCCATCTTTTTTACAGTCTTTTTTGCCGGCTGTGTCGGTAACTTCGAAGAAATCAATACCGACGAAACGAAGGTCGAGGAAATGAACATCGAGAATATAGCCTACTTTTTTGCCAATGCGGTGAATTACGGGAGCATTCAGGATATCGGGACCTATAATATTATTCCTCAGTGGCATCAGGATTTTTGGGTACAGTATTTCACGCCGGTGGGAACCAGCGAAACCGACCGGTTCGACGTGCTGCAGTGGTTTTTCTTTCACTGGGACGGAATTTATTATCATACCCTGCCGCATTTGGATAAAATCATCGAACTTACCGAGGGTGTCGATGCGCCTGCCAATGCCCTGGCCAGGATCTGGAAAGTTTATTCCATGCATATACTCACCGATCTGTATGGTCCGGTGCCTTACACGGAGGCCGGTAAAGGATTATTAAGTACACCCTACGACAGCCAGGAATCCATCTACAACGATTTCTTTGTTTTGCTCGACGGCGCGGTGGCAGGGCTGAAGGAAGCAGATCCTTCGGCCAGACCTTACGGGGATGAGGATGTAATTTACGGCGGGAACACCGCTAAATGGATGAAATTTGCCAATTCCCTGCGGCTGAGGCTGGCCATGCGGATTTCATATGTGGACCCGGCACGGGCAAAAGCAGAAGCAGAGGAGGCCGTTGCGGCCGGCGTCATGACTGATGTGCAGGACGATGCGATGATCAGGGTAACGGCTAATTCGCAAAACCCGCTGAATTTTATCGTGGCCTGGAACAGCATGTGCATGAGCGGGGCGATGGAAAGCTACATGAAAGGTTATGCCGATCCCCGGATGTACGAATATTTCAGCCCGAACAAAAACGGGTTATATCATGGTATTCCGAATGGCCTGGTGGAACGGGAGTGGACCGCGCAACCTTATAAGACTATGGATTCTCTGAATAACGCGGGTCCGCGTTTTTCTCCCGATCTGATGAATGAAAATCCCTATGATGTGATGTATGCAGCCGAATCGTATTTCCTGCGTGCGGAAGGCGCCCTGAATGGCTGGGCCATGGGCGGATCGGCGAAGGAACTCTATGAACAGGGTATCCGGACGTCCATGAGGCAATGGGGTATAAACGACGAAGCAAAAATAGATGCATACATCAGCAACACCGGCACGCCGGTTCCTTTGCATGATCATTTCAACACCCCGGCCGTGAGTGACATCCCCGTTGCGTTCAGTTCTGAGCCGGATGTTCAGCTTCAGCAGGTCATCACACAGAAATGGCTGGCCCTGTTCCCTAATGCCTGTGAATCGTGGTCGGAACTGAGGCGCACCGGTTTCCCCGAGCTCTATCCGATAAAGACATCGAGTAATCCGGATGTTGCGCCGAATTCAATGATCAGACGGATCCCTTTTGTCAGCACCGAGAAGGATATGAACGCCGCGGCTGTTGAGGCCGCAACAAAATTGCTGGGGCCGGGAGGAGATAAAGCAAGCACCCGGTTGTGGTGGAACGTGGTCAGGCAATAGGGGTTCTGAGCACCTTAATCAATCCCAGCCTCCACTTTCCTTTGCCGCTATTGCGTTGTCTGCTTTTGATGCTGAAATCATGCCATTTATATCAGCGCCCGACACGGTGCCGATGCACGATGGCAGGACAAGCCGGCTGAAGAGGGTGGAGGTTTTGCTTTTGGGAAAAACGGGAGTTGTTATTCCGGAAAGGCAGGATATTGTTTTTGACAGATGAAAATTTCATGTAGATTTGCGGGCGCAACTGTCAAACCAACTAAACGAACGATTACTGGTGGAAAAAAATTCATTACCGACCAAGCCGCATTACGAGATACTCGACGGATTACGGGGGGTAGCGGCTATTACCGTCGTCATTTTTCATATTATTGAGGCGCATTACCTCAGCAAATTCGAGAATCCGCTCAACCATGGTTACCTGGCTGTCGATTTTTTCTTTGTCCTGTCCGGTTTCGTTATCGGTTACGCTTATGACGACCGCTGGGGCGGAATGAGCGTGGGAACTTTCCTCAAACGCCGGATTTTCCGGTTGCACCCGATGGTGATTCTGGGGACGTTGCTCGGTGTCGTACTTTTTTACTTCGGGGCTTCTTCCCTGTTTCCCATTATCAGCGGGGTACCGGTCTGGAAGTTGCTTCTTTACGCCTTACTCGGGATTCTGATGATCCCAACGCCGCCTTCTGCCGATATCCGCGGATGGGAAGAGATGTACACGCTCGATGCTCCTTCCTGGTCATTGTTCTACGAATATATTGCGAATATTCTCTATGCCTTGTTCGTCAGGAAGTTTACCAAAACGGCGCTGAGCATTTTTGTCGCCCTTTCAGCAGGAGCAACACTTTATCTTACCCTCATCCAGGGCGATGTGGTTGGCGGCTGGACGTTCACCGGGCACCATTTGCACGTGGGCTTCACCCGTCTTTTGTTTCCTTTTTTTGCAGGACTGTTGTTGTATCGGTTAAAGAAACTGACAAAGATAAAAAATGCATTTTTCTGGTGCAGCATTGTTTTGTTAGCTGTACTTGTTGCCGTTCCACGTCTGGGAGGAGAAGAGAACCTCTGGATGAACGGCTTGTACGAAGCGTTAGTGATCATTTTTGTATTTCCGGCAATCGTTTATATGGGGGCAAGCGGAGAAGTCAAAGGGCGTTTTTCGTCACGGCTCTGTAAGTTTCTTGGCGATATTTCCTATCCGGCATACCTGGTCAATTATCCGATTATTTATATTTATCTGGGCTGGATTGCCGATACCAAATACACGATCTTCCAGGCATGGCCGGCTGCGTTACTTGCTTTTTTAGCAACTATTGTCGTGTCATACCTGTTGGTAAAGTTCGTGGACGAGCCTGTCAGGCAATGGTTAAGAAGACGATGATCTGCTGCGCGGGTGTGTTCGGCCGCCCGGCAAGATCATGGCATCCGGTTTCCGGGATTTCAGCAACCGGTGCAGACGATCCCGATAAATAAGAGCCGGCTGAATTTTGTTACAGCAAGTCGCTGGCCAGTTCAGCCAGATAGCTCCGTTCTCCTTTAACCAGGTTGACGTGTGAGAATAACTCCTGTTTCCGCATCTTGTCGGTCATGTACGACAACCCGTTCGATTTCATGTCCAGGTAAGGCGAATCGATCTGTTGCAGGTCTCCTGTAAAGATCATTTTAGTCCCTTCTCCCGCCCTGGTGATAATTGTTTTGATTTCATGGGGGGTCAGGTTCTGTGCTTCATCCACGATAAAATAAGCATTCGATAAACTGCGGCCACGGATATAAGCCAGCGGGGTAATGATCAGCCGTTCTTCCTTGAGCAGCTCATCGATTTTGAGGTATTCGGGACTCCGTTGACTAAAAGCATGTTTAATGACCGTGAGATTATCAAAAAGAGGTTGCATGTACGGGCTGATCTTTTCAGACGCGTCGCCCGGCAGATATCCCAGGTCCTTATTGCTTAGCGCAACAATGGGTCTGGCAAGGAGAATCTGTTCATAAAGCTTGTGTTGTTCAAGTGCCGCAGCCAACGCCAGAAGCGTTTTTCCCGTTCCTGCTTTTCCGGTTAGTGAAACAAGTTTGATTTCGGGATCCAGCAGGGAGTTCAGACTGAAAGTTTGCTCTGCATTCCGCGGTTTTATTCCATAGGCTGTCTTCTTCTCTACACGTACCATGCGGTTTGTTGCATTGTCAAATCTTCCCAGAACACTCGACTTATTTCCCTTGAGGATATAATATTCGTTAGCCGTTGGGTTATTCGGCAACTTCACATCGCCAATCGGGAAAGACCCTTCATTATACAACGCTTCAATTAATTTATCGCTGAATCCGTCCACATCAGTAATCGATTTTTCGAAAACATGGGGATCCTTGATCTGATCGTTTTTATAGTCTTCAGAAAGAATTCCCAGCGATTTGGCCTTCATTCGAAGATTAATGTCTTTCGAGATCAGTATGGTGGGGCGTTTGGGATTTTCTTTGGTAATGTGATCGGCAATAGCCAGTATCCGGTGATCGGGAATATCGTCCTTGAACGATTGCTTCATCGTTTCAGAAAATGGTTTTCCTGTCACGATAATCAGTTTTCCCAACTCGCCTCCCAGTTTAATACCTCCGTTAAAAGACTGCTCGCCGACAATATTATCCAATACCCGTACAAATTCCCTCGCCTGAAAATTAATGGGGTCATTTCCTTTTTTAAATTTGTCGAGTTCTTCCAATACGGTTATCGGAAGAATGATATCATTATCTTTGAACTGGTAAATACAGGTGTGATCGTGCAGGATGACATTCGTGTCGAGCACGAAAATTTTGGTAAGTTTCCTCTTCGCCATATCTTTTCTATTAATAAGCTAAAAATAGAAAAAAACGACGATTCCGCTTTGTATTTGCCTGAAAAAGTGTTGGACAAGAAAAAACTTCGGCGGGAGCTGAGGTAATAGATTGATTAAGGATGAAGAATTATTCAGAGATACTGGATTATCTGTACAGCCAGCTTCCTATGTTTCACCGGACGGGAGCCGTGGCTTACAAGAATAGCCTTGAGAATACATGGGCGCTCGATGAGATGTTCGGGCATCCGCACCGCCAATTTAAGGCAATCCATATCGCAGGAACAAACGGGAAAGGGTCCGTTTCCCACATGCTGGCTTCTGTATTACAGGAATCAGGTTACAACGTCGGACTTTATACGTCACCTCATCTGGTCGATTTTCGTGAACGCATTCTGGTCAATGGTGAAATGATTCCGGAGAAGGCGGTGAAATCGTTCGTAGAGCGGTTTCTGGATCTGAATTCCGGTCCCAAACTGGAGCCTTCTTTTTTTGAGTTGACCGTAGCTATGGCCTTTGACTTTTTTAAGGAAAGGCGGATTGATATAGCTGTGGTTGAAGTGGGATTGGGAGGAAGGCTCGATTCGACCAATATTATCCATCCCGAAGTTTCCGTGATCACCAATATCAGCCTTGACCATACTGCACTACTGGGTAAGACGGTTCCGCTAATCGCTGCCGAAAAGGCCGGGATTATAAAGACAGGCGTACCTGTAGTCATTTCTGAAAGCAGTGAGGGTTATGATTTCGTTTTCGAGAGTAAGGCGGCAGAAATGAAGAGTCCTGTCTTCTTTGCCGACAGGGAATATGATGCTTCCTATTCGATGCTGTTACCCGAACAACTGCAGATATTTAATTTTCAAAAAAACAGTGAAATGAAGTACCCGTCCCTGAAAACGGACCTGTTGGGCGGTTACCAACGCAGGAATGTTGCAGGCGTGCTGAAAACTCTGGAGCTTTTGCAAGAAAAGAACTGGAGGATCGATGTGGCAGCGATATACCGGGGACTGGAGAGGGTAAAGGCCAACACGGGCTTAAGAGGCAGGTGGGAAATAACAGGACACAATCCTTTGGTTATTTGTGACACAGGACATAATGAAGGGGGACTGAGGCTCGTTGTGAATCAACTCCGGAACATGGCCTGGGAGAAACTGCATATTGTTTTTGGTATGGTCAGCGATAAGGATATTGATAGTGTATTGAAGCTGATGCCAAAAGAAGCCGTTTATTATTTCACGCAGGCATCTATTCCGCGTGCGATGGATTCAGAGTTGTTAAAACAGAAAGCTCAGGCGGCCGGACTGAATGGGCGCGCCTTTCGTCCGGTGAAAATTGCAGTAAAGGAAGCCCTGACTCAAGCCGGAACTGAAGATGTGGTATTCATCGGAGGCAGCTCATTTGTGGTAGCCGATTATCTTTCGGGAATGTGAAAGATTATTTTTAATAGTCATTTCATCTTCGAACACACTGGGTTCCCTTCGGCAATTTTCCGATAGATTTGATTTTACATTTGCCTGCAGAAACGTTCTTCTAAATTTTTTTCCTATTTCTTTTGACGAAGAAAAAAAAGATATATATTTGCAACGCCTTTGAAGAACGGAGGCCGAGTTCAGACAGGAAAAGGGCGGTTAGCTCAGCTGGTTCAGAGCATCTGGTTTACACCCAGAGGGTCGGGGGTTCGAATCCCTCACCGCCCACCAAAAAGATCAATGTCGTAACTATAAATCAATTAGTTATGATATTGATCTTTTTAATTTGCACGACATCTGAACAATTCATTTTTTTTGCTTTTGGATCCGTGAATTACACTCTTCCATTTATTCGTTAATTATTTTCAAACTTATCAGGATAATTCCATAAATTAGTAATGTGAAAACCATCTCCCGTATGAGCATACGGCTAATTTCATTGTAAAATAGTGAGATCCATTAACTTATTTAAAAACGTATGAAAATATTAACTGAATTCAAGGCCTTTGCCATGAGAGGCAATGTTGTCGACATGGCTATTGGTATCATTCTGGGAGCTGCCTTTGGCAAGATCGTATCCTCCCTGGTAAATGATATTATTATGCCTCCCATTGGACTTCTGATCGGAGGAGTTGATTTTACCGAATTGTCGATTATACTGAAGCAGGCAGCTGGGGAAACGCCGGCCGTTTCAATTAATTATGGAGTATTCATTCAGATGGTAATTGACTTCGTCATTGTGGCCTTTGCTATTTTTATGGCCGTTAAAGCAATGAATTCGATGAAAAAGAAGCAGGAAGCAGCGCCCGCAGCACCTCCGGTTCCCTCGAAAGAAGAACTTTTACTGACCGAGATCCGTGATTTGCTGAAGAACAGGAATACGACGGTTTAAAAGAAACTGCCATACCGGAACCAGCACCAGAGGTAGTGATTGATGGCGTGTATGATCTTGATATTCTATTATCTTTGACGCCGGAGTTGGTTTTAAAGACGATCATATGCCGAATTTATATATTATTGCCGGATGCAATGGGGCGGGGAAGACAACTGCATCGCTTACGGTTTTGCCTGAGATGCTTAATTGTCAGGAGTTTTTAAATGCCGATGAGATTGCTAAAGGATTGTCGCCGATCAATCCCGAACGGGCGAAAATTGACGCGGGACGGATCATGTTGCAAAAAATCGACAAACTGATGCAGAACAAACACGATTTTGCATTTGAAGCGACGCTTTCGTCGAAAAATTTTGTCGAGACGATCCGCAAGGCTAAAGAAAACGGATATATGACCACCCTTATTTTTTTCTGGCTCGATTCGCCTGACCTCGCCATTGCAAGGGTGAAAATCAGGGTACAGGAAGGAGGTCATGATGTCCCGAATCCGGTTATCATCAGAAGATATTTTGCCGGTTTGAAAAATTTATTTGATCTTTACATTCCCCTCTGTGATTACTGGATGATTTTTGATAAATCGAAACTGGCATCCGAGTTGATTGCAGAAGGTTATACACTGAAGGACGTGGATATTAAAAATTATTCTATCTTTGCAAAGATTAAATCAACAGTTCAAGATGACAAAAAAAGATAACACTGTTAGAAATAAAATTATTGAAGGATTAGATTTAACCTGCCAAAAGCTGATTAAGTCAAAGCAAGAACGGGATTTGCATTTTGTTATTTCTGACAGCAAGGGAAACGTGATTCACTTAAGAGCCAAGGATCTGGAAGATTTTGATTTTAAATTGAATTAGTCGGTTCTCCATTCATTCAGCGAAAGTAAATTCAGCAGGATTTCTTTCTTATTTAGATCACTCACGGGCTGTTATGTTTTAATACTTTCGTCCCTAAATAAACTTCATTTTGCGAATTAAACAAACCGGCTGTTTTCAAATAGACCTGTTATTCTGAAAATAACACTATCTTTGCCCCGGTTTATGCATAGATGGCATAGGGGTATATTCATTATTTAATAAATTTTAATGTCATCAGTGCTGCTTGGAACAGAAGAACCTGTTGTTCTTCTGAAAATAAATTATAATGATGACATTTGAAGAAACGGGCTTGAAGCCTGAAATCCTGAGCGCCATTTTAGAAATGGGCTTTGAACAACCTACACCTATCCAGGAAAAAACAATCCCGCATCTCTTAAACAATACCAATGACCTTGTGGCTTTAGCGCAGACAGGGACCGGTAAAACTGCAGCATTTGGATTACCGATTCTTGATCATATCGATACCGGCATCAGTCAGGTCCAGGCAATGGTTTTATGCCCGACCAGGGAATTGTGTCTGCAGATTACAAGAGATTTGGATTCTTTCTCAAAAAACATGAAGGGGCAAAGAAACATTCCGGTTTACGGTGGTGCGGATATCAAAAAGCAGATTAACGATCTTCGGCATGGAGGACAGATTGTGGTGGGCACTCCCGGTCGGGTACATGACCTGATCCGAAGAAAGGTTTTAGACATAAGCCAGATCAGATGGCTGGTCCTTGATGAGGCTGATGAAATGCTGTCGATGGGATTTAAAGAGGAACTGGATGCCATTTTATCAGTGACCCCTTCCACAAAGCAAACGTTATTGTTCTCGGCCACTATGCCGAGAGAAATCAAAGAAATCACAGAGAAGTTCTTAAATCGTCCCGAGGAGATTTCTGTTGGGAAGAGAAATGCAGGCGCTGAAAACGTGGAGCACCACTATTATGTGGTACATGCGAAGGACAAATACGCCACGTTAAAGCGGATTGCTGATAATTATCCCGACTGCTATGCTATCGTTTTTTGCCGTACACGAATGGAAACAAGGGAAGTTGCCGAGAAGTTCATGGGCGACGGTTATAACGCGGATGCCCTGCACGGTGACCTTTCACAGGCGCAGCGTGATCAGGTCATGAGCCGGTTCAGAACCCGCCATTTGCAGATGCTCATAGCAACCGACGTGGCTGCGCGGGGACTTGATGTTAATGATCTGACGCATGTAATTAATTACAGTTTACCGGATGACCCCGAGGTATATATTCACCGTAGCGGCCGTACCGGAAGGGCCGGCAAGAGCGGAATATCGGTATCGATCGTTCATATGCGTGAAACCGGAAAGCTTCGGCAGATTGAACAGCTTTCAAAAAAACGATTTGAACGTAAAATGGTACCGGGGGGCGAAGAGATCTGCGAAAAACAACTCATGCATCTGATCGACAAAGTAGTTCAGGTTGAAGTTAATGATGCTCGTATTGATCCCTACCTGCCCGAAATCAGAAGGAAATTCGAAGGACTGAGCAGCGAAGAGGTTTTAAAACGGTTTGTTTCGGCCGAGTTTAATCAGTTCCTGGCGTATTATAAGGATGCGCCTGATCTGAATATTCACGAAAAGGAAACTTCAGGCCATTTTGAGAAAAGGGGTGCACGCAATGGCAACAAAGTGAATTTTTCGCGTCTGTTTATCAATGCCGGAAAAAAGCAAAATCTGAATGCTGCCCGCTTGCTCGGGATGATCAATGAAAACCTCCGCAGGAAGAATATTGAGATCGGTAAGATTGATATTCAGAGGAAATTTTCTTTTTTTGAGATCGACAGCCGCTACGAACAGGATCTGATTAAAACGATGAGCAGAGCTTCTGTTGATGGTTTCCCGGTAAAGGTTGATCGGGTAACAGGACAGGAGTGGACGCCTCAGCAACGCAACTCGGACCGTGGTCCGGAGCGAAGAACCGAAGGGCGGAGAGACGGTTTCAGGAAAAAAGCAGGAAGAAGATAAAAAGCAAAAAAGCTGTTTCATTTGGGTAATGGAACAGCTTTTTTCAAAGTCTAAAATCTGAATCGTTGCCCTTAGTGAAGTTCGTTAAGAAGTTCTTCAGCCCTTTGTAATATTTGGGTATCGTCCAGTAATACTATCCCGCCATTTGGTCCCGGTTCGATATGCAACCCAACTGACCTTCCCCGGTCATAATTAGCGCCTCCAAAATAATTTCGGACGGTTTCCACATCCAGATCGAATTCGCGCGCCAACTGCCGGATAGACCCGTCAGGTAAGCTATCCTTGATTTTGCGAAGCTCATTGAAAGTGATTTTCCTCTCCATGGCAGTAAAATTTATTGGTTAGAATAATAAGTCTCAAAACTTCGTCTAAAATTAGAATTAATAATTTAATAATATAAGTAGTTTCGCCCCTTATTGTTTTTCTCTGATTCCTTTCCTGCTTTTTTTAGCCCGTATGTAACTTTTTTGTAACGCTGAAAGCTTGACCTCATGAGGGCTTGAACAGGGAGGGATCTTTTTTTTAAATCAAAATGTTTAAGAACACTTTTAACAATTTTTAATGTTTTGGCACCCCGAATTTGATGCTGTCGTAGATGGCCTGAAGCATAGCTGAACGAATATTCAAATCGGACAACATGGAGTTCTTACGACTTGGATAGATCCTGTTTGTCATGAATATAAAAAGGATTTGTTTCGTTGGATCGACCCACGTGAAAGTTCCCGTGAAACCGCCGTGTCCGTAACTTTCCGGGCTGGCATCAGGAGCCGGATAGGCGTTGTGCTGACGGTACAGATAATTATTGATAAATGGTTTATCAAATCCCAGTCCCCTGCGGTTTTGCCGTTCAGGATACTGAACTTTAGTAAACTCGGCAATACTTGCGGGAGCAATATAACTTTGCCCCCCGTAATACCCATTTTGAAGATAGAGTTGCATCATTTTAGCCAGATCGTTCGCTGTTGCAAATAACCCGGCGTTTCCCGACACGCCGCCCATCATCGCTGCACCTTCGTCATGGACAAATCCCTGGATCAGCTCATTCCTGAAAAAATCATCATTTTCGGTGGGAACAATCTGCCGGATAGGAAAATGATTAAATGGATTGAAGGTAATCGTCCTGGCTCCCAAGGGGCGGTAAAATGTTCGTTGAAGATACTCTTCATAATTTTCTCCGGTCAAATCTTCGATAACTTTCGGAAACAGATAAAAGGGAAGGTCCGAATAGGTATACTTTATCTGAGACAGAAGACGGGAATCCCGGATTTGATCGTACATTTTTTTGATATGATCTTTGTTCATGTACAATCGTGAAGAAACCCGGACATTAAACTGATCGGACGGATTGTTCTGAAAGATCAGGGGGTCAAGTTGGCCGTTTTCCAGGACCGTTTCACTCCAGAAAGAAATGCCCGATCGGAGTCGTGATTGGTGGGCCAGCATTTGCCGTGATGTGATCTTTGTTTTGTCAGTTCCTCTGAAAGCAGGCCAGTACGTGGAAAAAGGAATATCCAGCTTGAACTTTCCTTCTCCGTGGAGCCTCATCAATGCCGGGACAGGTGCAATTATTTTTGTCAGAGAGGCCAAATCATACAAATTATCTTCAGTTACAGGAGTTAGCTTTTCGTAGGTGTGGTATCCATAACATTTATGGAAAATGACTTTTCCGTCTTTTGCGATCAATACCTGGCAACCGGGATATGCTTTTTTTAACAGACCGAGTTCTGCAAGACTGTCAATCCGGTGTTCCAGGTAAGACGATGAGATTCCGGCCTCTTCTGAGATAGTGTATTTTAACCGGCAGTTTTTTTTAAAGTCGATACCGTTGTTCAGTCTGAAAATAGCACTTACGTTCACTGGAAGTTTCCCTGTGACATCAATGGCTCCAAAAATTGCCTGGGCAGCCAGTTCCTGTGTTTGTGTGTTTTCCTGATAGGTTACCAGCAGTCCATCTGAAAGCTCAATGCCTGTCATATAGTTCAACGCATACGGATTACCGAACAAAACCATGACCCGTTTCCGGGTGGCTGTTTTTTTGAGGAATTCGGGAATGGAGGCTTCCGCACCGTAGTTTCCGGGAGGCATCAGACTTAGCCTGTGAATACCACAGATCAGCAGATTGTACGTATTTAATGATTTGATTAAACGATCGACTTCCTGAGGCATGGCATTTTCTTTCAAATAGAAAAAGTCACAGTTTAAATAACGGGCTGTCATTTTTTGAAAAGCTGTTTCGCTGGTGTTCCCAATAGCGATCACTGCGATTTTTAACGTATCAAGTCTCTGAAGCGGAAGCAACTGGTTGTGGTTTCTCAGTAAGGTAAGCGATTGCTCATGGAGTAACCGTTGTGTCAGGCTGAACTGCGGGTCGCTGAGATCCCTTTCCAACTCGTTCACTGAATTTTTTCTGTAGCCGGAGGTATGCGTCCATTTTTTTAAAGCCAGAATTTTCCGGCATTTCCAGTCGATTTCTTCTTCCGCAAGCCGGCCTTGTCGGATTGCTTGCCTGACTGCTTTGATAGCTTCAGGAAGATTGGGAACGATCTCCAGCATATCATTTCCCGCCAGCAGAGCTTTCACTGCTGCTTCACCTGAGCTTAAATGCCCGGACACTCCCAGCATATTCATGGCGTCTGTAATGATGAGTCCATTGAAGCCGAACCGCCCGCTTAATATGTTTTTAACAATCAGCGGCGAGAGCGATGAGGGAAGGTCGGGAGTAGGATCCAGTACGGGTACCTGCAAGTGGGCGGTCATAATACCGCCAATGCCTTTTTTGATCAGCTGTTCGAACGGGTAGAGTTCGGTACGCTCCAGACTTGCGAGATCTTTGCGGATAACGGGAAGGTCATGGTGCGAATCCGTTCGCGTATCGCCATGCCCGGGGAAGTGTTTGGCTACTGCCAATATTCCTGCATCCTGCATACCTTTCGCATAGAGCCATGCTTTTTGAGCTACTTTTTCAGGATTCTCACCAAAGCTCCTGTAATTGATCACGGGATTGTTCGGATTATTATTAACATCGGCTACAGGTGCAAAATTAACATCAACCCCCAATTTTTTTAACTGAAGGCCTATCTCGTATCCCATTCTGTAAATCAGTGAATCGTGAGAGATGGCTCCCAAAGCCATTTGAACCGGATAAGAAGGGGTGCCCTTTAAGCGGAAGGCAGGCCCCCATTCAGCATCCATGGCAACGAGTAAAGGAATTTTACTTTGCTTTTGCAGATGGTTGATTTGATTGATCTGGTTCACAGCAGTTCCCTGCATGAAAATGATACCACCTGCCTGCCAGGTTTTGATCTGGTCGATCAACTCTGTCTGTGGCATGCTCTCCCGGCTGTATGCCTGAACCATAAAAAGCTGTCCTATTTTTTGATCCAGCGTAAGATTTGCCAGTGTTGAATCGACCCAACTGTCGTTGAGAAATTTTAAAAAAGCCGGGTTTTCCTGTGCGGTGGCAAATTGCCCGGCAAACAGAATAAAAAAGAAAATGTTTCTAATCTGGCGCATCATGATCAGTCAATGTGGCTATAAAAATAGAAAAGATTGCCCGGATACCTAAATCATTATATTATTTAAACTGGTTTTTCTTAACTTCGTGAAATGCAAACAGAATACGATGGACAGTAAGTTTTTAATAATACTGCTTGTTTTTTCTGCTGTTGCGGCTTCTGCTCAGAAGATAAGGCCGGGCGCAGAGCGGCCTGAAATCTTCCTTCCCCTGGTTCAGAATAAAAATGTAGCGATTGTTGCCAATCATACCTCACGAAGCGGAGAACAGCATCTGCTTGATTTTTTGCTACATAAACAGATTACCGTAAAAAAGGTATTCTGTCCGGAACACGGTTTCCGGGGAGACGCTGATGCCGGCGAAAAGATTGGGAACCAGACCGATCCGGCGACCGGAATACCAGTCATTTCGCTGTACGGGGAGAATAAGAAGCCAACCTCCGATCAAATGGCTGGAATCGATATTGTCATTTTTGACCTTCAGGATGTTGGGGTTCGTTTCTATACCTATCTGAGTACAATGCATTACGTGATGGAGGCATGCGCGGAACGTAACATCCCTCTGGTGATACTTGACAGGCCCAATCCAAACGGAGACTATGTAGCCGGTCCGGTTTTAAAACCGAAGTTCCGTTCTTTTGTAGGTATGGAACCAATACCAGTAGTTCATGGCTGTACGTTGGGAGAGCTTGCCGGGATGATCAATGAAGAGGGATGGCTCAGCGACGACCTGAGATGTAACCTGACTGTGGTGCCTGTAGAGAATTACACGCATCAGATCAGATATACCCTGCCTGTAAAGCCTTCTCCTAATTTGCCCAATGATGTGGCCATCAGGCTTTATCCGTCATTGTGTTTTTTTGAAGCCACCCATGCAAGTATAGGCCGAGGCACCCCGTTCCCCTTTCAGGTGATTGGTTATCCTGATCCTTCAATGGGTAATTTTATGTTTACGCCTGAAAGTGTCCCGGGCGCCAAAAAACCTCTGCAGGAGGGTAAGGCCTGTTATGGAGATGACCTTCGTGGCGCCGGCCCGGATAACAGGTTTAGCCTGAGTTATTTTCTGATGTATTATCACCGTTTCCGAAATGAGAAGGATTTCCTTAGTTCAGAACGTTGGTTTAACTTGCTGGCAGGTAATGATCAGGTACTTAAAGATATCAGGGCCGGAAAAACACTGGACGCGATCGAGGCTTCGTGGCAGGAAGATTTGAAAAGGTTCATCAGTCTGAGGCGGGAGTATTTGTTGTATGCCGAATAAAAGGTGCTTTTTATAACAAAAAACAGGATTAGCCGGTTTAAGTTAATAATTTGTGAATTAATTTAAACATAAGTCAGAAAGAATACCAATTATTTTATTTTTTTGTAAAAAATGTTAAAATTTGTGAAAATCATTTCTTAAATTTAACAGGAAGTTACAGGTCAAACCTATATGCATGAGAAAGAGCATTTCCATACTCATTGCCATCGTTGCGTCGATTATTATGGTTTCCTGCGAGGATGAGAAGTACGTTTCTTCTTCGGATGTAAAACTTCAGTTTTCGACTCAAACGGTTAAATTTGATACTGTTTTTCCTACTATCGGTTCAGCAACACAGCATCTTAAGGTCTACAATCCCTATGATCAGAAAGTTTTGATTTCCACGATCAGGCTGGCATCAGGCAAGGAATCCGGTTTTAAGCTAAACATCAATGGTGTTGCCTCTAATGAGCTTTTTGATGTGGAGATTCCGGCGAACGACAGCATTTATATTTTCGTTGAGGTCGACCTTAATTTTGGAGATGAAGATTTGCCTTTCGTCGTGAAAGATTCGATTGAATTTATGACAAATGATAATTTTCAGGATGTAGATCTTCTGGCCTGGGGGCAGGACGTCGTTCTTGTGCCCGCCAGTATTACCGGAAATGTAAACTGGACTGCTGCAAAACCATATCTGGTCAATACCGGAACGCGCGTGGAACGGGGAGCAGTTTTAACTGTTGATCCCGGGGCGCATGTCTATTTTCATAAAGGTTCAGGTCTCTATGTTAAAGGAAAAATTATTGCAGATGGTACCCCTTTACAGCCTGTTATTTTTGAGGGCGATCGTCTGGAAGATCTGTACAGGAATGTTCCGGATCAGTGGGTAGGGGTGCTTTTGTTTTCAGGTAGTCAGGATAACTTATTCAATCACGTTGAGATTAAAAACGGTAATATCGGATTACAGGTTGGTACGGTTGAAAGTGAAGGATCCGCTTCAGTGGTGGTAGCCAATTCAAAAATATACAATCAGGCCTATGCGGGTATTTTTGCACTAAAATCGAAGATCAGAGCGTACAACACAGTGATTACCAATTGCGGACTATACGGCGCGGCGTTACTGGTAGGTGGTGAATATGAATTTTATCATTCCACGATCGCCAATTACAGAAATGCCTTTTCGACAAATGTTCGTTCAACTTCAACCTTGATGCTCTCTGATCATGTCATTGTTGATAACAGCGAGGAGAGTATTACCTATACCGGTGATTTAAACAAGGCTTATTTTGCGAACTGCATTATTGCCGGGGATATACCGGGTGGGAATGAAGTGGAATTGGCAAAATCGGGAGATGCTGTTTTCAATTTCAGATTCGACCATTGTCTGCTGCAATTAAACGATACTTTCGATATTTCAGCCACGGGGCACTATCATGAGATTATAAAAGGCGCTAATCCCGGCTTCAAGGACCCTTACCGGGATCTGAATTTTGAATTGGATTCGCTAAGCCCTGCAAAAAATGCAGGCTCTCCTGAATTTTCAGTTTTATTTCCTTTTGATTTACTCAACCAAAGTCGCACCGGCAATGGCGCTCCTGATCTGGGTGCTTATGAGAGGATTGAAAAGAAACCGGATTAAGGAGCTGCAACTTGTTTTAGTTGGTCTGTTCCCTTTCGTTTTATCAGCTCAGGAACTTCTGCCTCTAAAGGAGTTGAATATACTGTTTTACAATACAGAAAATTTCTTTGATGTGATCGATGACACGCCGGCCCGAGATGAAGAGTTTTTACCTGAGGGCAGCCGGTTCTGGAATCTGAAACGCTTCGAAAAGAAGCGGAACGATATTGCAAAAGTGATCATTGCCTCGTGCGGCTATCACACTCCTGCAATTGTGGGGCTGGCTGAAATTGAAAATCGGTATGTATTGGAAGCCCTGACGGAAAAGGGACCATTGGCTTCGTTCCGTTACCGGATCATTCATAAGGAATCACCCGATGAAAGAGGCATTGACGTGGCGTTGCTTTATCGGCCCGATATCGTCAGGCCCTTCCTTTATACTTATCTGCCGCTCAAAGATGAACATGGGCAAATCATGTTAACCCGGGAAATACTCTATGCCGGCTTTGTCACTGGTTCAGGCGACTCGCTCCATGTTTTTTTTAATCACTGGCCATCAAGGTATGGTGGACAGGCGGAGACTGAGCCCCAAAGGATGATCGCTGCGCTGACATTACGTCAGCATTTGGATCGCTTGCTCAAAACAGATAAATCGCCGTTTATAGTCGTTATGGGCGATTTTAATGATCAGCCGCAAAATAAGAGCCTGACGGAAGGTCTGAAAGCAATAGACGGAAATAAATCACGGAAGCCAGATGAGATCATTAATCTTTCGATACACTGGCGTCCCGCAGGAACTTTAAAATTCCGGCAAAGCTGGCAGATATTCGATCAGATCCTGGTCTCTGGTTTTTTATTAAATCGTGACCGCCTTTACACAAAAGCCGGTTGGGCAACAATTGTTTCTAACGATTTTCTGCTGGAGCCTGATCCGAATTTCAAAGGGGAAAGGCCGTTTCGTACCTATCAGGGTTACCGGTATCATCACGGGATCAGTGACCATCTTCCTGTCAGGTTGAAACTTCACGTCAATTATTAATTTTTCACAGGTTGGAGGCCCAATTCGCGAGCCTTTTCCATCATATAACGTAAGGCTTCTTCCCGTTCATTATGAATTTCTCCTTCCAGAATGGCTTCCTTAATGGCGGTTTTAATGATCCCTACCTCACGACTGGGCGGCAATCCAAATATTTCCATTATTTCTTCACCCGATACCGGCGGCTGGAAGTTGCGAATGTGATCCCGTTCTTCCAAATCCTTTAGCTTCTCGCGGACAAGTCTGAAATTTTTCAGGTATTGCTTCACTTTATCCCTGTTTTTTGAAGTAATATCAGCTTCACAAAGAGTCATCAAATCGTCAATGTCGTCACCTGCTTCAAACAACAGCCTGCGGACAGCTGAATCAGTCACTTCTTCTTCCGACAGAATGATGGGCCTCATATGCAGGGAAACCATCTTTTGCACGTACTTCATCTTTTCATTCATGGGTAGTTTCATCCTTCTGAAAAGACCGGGGATCATTTTTTCTCCGACATGGTTGTGCGCGTAAAATGTCCAACCTGCTTCAGGAACAAAGCGCTTCGTGCGCGGTTTTGCAATATCATGGAGCAGCGCCGACCACCTCAGCCACAAATTGTTCGTATTGGGAGTGATCTGGTCAAGGACTTCCAGGGTATGCAAAAAATTGTCTTTGTGGGCAATCCCGTTCATTGTTTCAACACCTTTCATGCGATAAAGCTCGGGAAAGATAATCTCGAGCAAGCCGGTTTTATCCAACAGGAGAAATCCTTTTGAAGGTTTGTCTGACATGATTATTTTATTCAGTTCATCCCCGATCCGCTCCCGAGAGATGATTTGTATACGGGTCCTGTTTTCTGAAATGGCATTCAGGGTTGTTTCGTCAATGATAAAGCCAAGCTGCGTGGCAAAGCGAATGGCCCGCATCATTCGTAAAGGATCGTCAGAAAAGGTTATCCCAGGTTCCAGAGGCGTACGGATTATCTTATGGTTCAAGTCACTGATCCCGTTAAACGGATCAATTAATTGACCGAAATTCGAGGCATTCAGGCAAATGGCAAGTGCGTTAATTGTAAAATCGCGCCTTTTCTGATCATCTTCGAGCGTGCCGTCTTCAACTACCGGTTTTCGCGAATCTCGGTTATAGGATTCTCGTCGGGCGCCAACAAATTCTATTTCAAGATCATTCGATTTGATCATGGCCGTACCAAAGGTCTTGAACACACTGACCGCTGTTTTTGGACCTAAACGCCAGGCCACTCTTTGGGCCAGTTCAATTCCGCTCCCCTGACTTACGATGTCAATATCTTTTGATTGACGATGAAGAAATAGATCCCTGACAAAACCCCCGATGACAAAACAGGATTGTCCGAGTTGATCCGCTTCTTCTGAAATAATACCAAATATAGGATGTTTCAAATGCTTCCTCATTGCTTCTCTTTCCCTGCTGACACGAATCTATTTTATACCTGATCTGTTGTATAAATTAAGAACCATGACATTTTTTAAACTGTGACAAAATTACAATTATTTTATAGCAAAAATACGTCCTCTGACAGGTTTACCGTTATTCTTAGCGAGTCGATCGGTCACACCTGGAATGCAAGGATTGGCATGAATATTGATATAAGATATTTAAAAATCTATATATTTGAATAACTTAAAATTTAACGCTATGTTGGAACATTTAACCAAAGAAACATTTAAAGAGAAAGTTTTCAATTTTGAACAGAATAAAGAATGGAAGTTTGAAGGGAGTACCCCCTGTCTGATCGATTTCTATGCGGACTGGTGTGGTCCCTGCAAGATGGTAGCCCCGATTTTGGAAGAACTTCAGAAGGAATACGGAAGCAGTTTAAATATCTATAAAATAGATACGGAAGATCAGCGTGAACTCGCTGCGATGTTTGGTATTCAGAGCATACCTTCGCTTCTTTTTGTTCCCGTCGACGGGCAACCGCAAATGGCTATGGGTGCTTTGCCAAAGCCAACATTTGAAAAGGCCATTGCCGAAGTATTGAAAGTTGATAAGCCTGTAAATTAAAGGCAGAGGCTGAGTATGGCACAGTATGCTATCCGCGCCCCAGCTTATCGATGATCTTTTCCAGACCGATACCCCGTGAACCCTTGATCAGGATCAGGTTTTCGGCAATCGGTTTTTGTGTATCCAGGTGCGCGGACAAATGCTCTGTCTTGTCAAATTTCATCGCAGTGCCTGCGTCGACAGCCGAGAAATAATGTCCTACCAGGTAAACTGCATCGAAATGCTGAAGTTCGATCAAATCTGCGATTTTCTGGTGTTCTTCTTCTGCCAGACTACCCAGCTCCAGCATATCACCCAGAATGACGGTCTTTTTTTCATAGCTGATCTTTGCAAAGTTATTAAGAGCTGCGGTCATACTGGTAGGGTTGGCATTATAGGCATCCATGATAATGCGGTTGCTGCCTGTTTGAATCAGTTGCGAACGATTATTTTCCGGTACATAGTTTTCAATTGCTTTTTGAATAGCGGTTGGTTCAACACCGAAATGAAGGCCAATGCGTGCTGCGGCCAGGATGTTTTCGAAGTTATAACTTCCGATCAGTTTTGACTTCAGATAAAGCCAGCCTTTTGGAAACAGAACGCGAATGGTAAGGTACCATGAAGATTGCTCCGGGAAGCCCTGCAATTGGGCTTCGTCATTTGTGCCGTAGGTCAGCAGATCAAGGCCGGCGGCTTGCGTTACAAGTAGTTCATTGTCGGTATTAATAAAACATCTCCCGTGCTTCTGCCGTAAAAAGTCATACAGCTCGGACTTGGTTTTGATGACGCCTTCAAATGAGCCGAAGCCTTCGAGATGTGCTTTCCCGATATTGGTGATGATCCCGAAGTCGGGTTCGGCGATTTGGCAGAGCGCGGCGATCTCGCCCGGATGGTTGGCACCCATTTCAATAACAGCCAGTTCTGTTTGACTGGTCATGCCAAGCAGGGTGACCGGTACACCGATATGATTATTCAGATTACCTTGTGTAGACGTGATCATGTATTTTCTGCGGAGCACAGCTGAAACGAGTTCTTTTGTTGTCGTTTTTCCATTGGTCCCCGTAATGGCAAGTACCGGAATATTTAATTTTCGCCGATGATAACGGGCCAGATTTTGCAAAGTTTCCAGCACATCATTAACCAGAATGAACTCCGGGCGTTTCGCGGCGGCGGGGTCGTCGACGACCGCATAAGATGCTCCCTTTTCAAGTGATTCGGCAGCAAACCGGTTTCCGTCGAAGTTCCCGCCTTTTAAGGCAAAAAAAATGCATCCTGAAGGAATGTCTCTGCTGTCGGTCGAGATAACCGGATGTTCCTGAAAGAGCTGATATAAATTCTGAATATCCATTGCAACATGAAACTTTTTTGAAAGCGATACGCTGTGCACAAATATAATGGATTGTCTCTTCAATGGATATCGTTTTGAAAATTTTGACCAATTATCCTCTTATCTTTGCACAAATAATTAACCCGCTTTCTGATACAGGTGCCCGGATACTTGTATCGGGATAGCTGATACTAAAAAATATGAAGATTCGCATTGGATTCGGATATGATGTACACCGGCTTGCAGAGGGTGAGACGCTCTGGCTGGGAGGAATTCTTATTCCTCATACAAAAGGGACGGTAGCTCATTCAGATGGTGATGTAATTATCCACGCAGTCTGCGATGCCATGCTCGGAGCAGCCCGGATGAGGGATATTGGTTATCATTTTCCGGACAATTCAAATGATTTCAAGAACATTGACAGTAAAATATTGTTAAAAAAAACGAACGACCTCATTCGTGGGAAAGGATATGAAGTCGGGAATATCGATATCACTGTTGCTGCCCAGCAACCCAGGCTGAAAGATTATATTCCGTTAATGGAAGAAAAACTGGCAGAGATACTGGAACTGGATCAGGATGCAGTTTCGGCGAAGGCTACAACTACAGAAAAGTTGGGATTTGAAGGCAGGGAAGAGGGGATTTCGGTTTATGCGGTGGTGTTGTTAAACCGGTTATGAGATTGAGAAGGAAGACTTAAGATGAAAAAAAGAACGTTAATTATAGGAGCCAGCGAAAAACCTGAACGTTATTCCAATAAGGCCATACGTAAGCTGAGGGCATACGGACATGAAGTGATTGCTCTCGCTTTGCAGCCGGGACAGGTTGAGGATGTCATTTTTGAAACTGAAAAAAAAGACTTTCCTGATATCGATACAGTTTCATTATATGTGGGACCTCAGAATCAAAATGACTTTACGGAGTATGTCATAGGCCTTAAGCCGCAAAGAGTGATTTTTAATCCCGGGACCGAGAATGCAGGGTTCAGGGAAAAACTTCGGCAGGCAGGTATTCAGACGGAGGAGGCTTGTACGCTGGTTCTACTTGGAACAGGACAATATTAATGTTCACGGATATTACGAATCTTGAAGAATTTGGACGGATAGTCTGTCATGAGCCTGGTATACTGGTGTTGTTTTCAGGCGCCGATTGTGGAATCTGTCGTGCATTGAAACCAAAAGTCGAATTATTGATCGAGGGTTTGTTTCCGGCGATGAAACTAATTCATGTGAATGCGGAGAATGCTCCGCAGATAGCTGTTCAAAATGATATTTTTACTGTTCCTGCCATTCTTGTTTTTTTTGATGGTCAGGTTTTTATTAAAAAAGTCCGGAACTTTTCGCTTACTGAACTTCAATCGGAAATAAGCCGTCTTTACAACTTGATGTTGTCATAGTTTTTTGTTATACAATCAAACAAATTGATTATTTTAGCAGTAAATTTTGTCGAGTTGAAGGGGGTTTTTTATAAGCTGTTTTTTTTCTTTGTCGTTATCCTTGAGGGGATGAATGTTTTGGCGCAGTCATCAAAGATTGACAGCCTCAATAATCTGTTGCCCGGGCAGGAAGGCGGGAATCTGGCACAGATCTACCTCGAACTTTCAAGAGCCTGGAACTACATTGACCCTTCAAAAACAGTTATCTACGCAGGGAAAGCATTGCCAATTGCCCGTGAAACAAAAAATCTGAAGCAGGAATGTTATGCCCATTTACTGCTTGGCACAGGGGATTTGCTTTCAGGAAATTTTGAAGAAGGTAAACCCCATATTGATATGGGGCTTGAACTGGCACGCAAGTTGAATATTCCTGAATATTTATGTATTGGGATGAATTCGCTTGCTATCTATCATATGAATGGGGGGAATTATGATTTAGCCTTTAAGCTGTTTCATGAGACACTGGAATTGGCTGAATCAGCGAAGCTCTCCGAGCTGGCTGCCAATTCCAGACTTAACCTGGGTACCATTCTGACTTCACGGGGTGACCGCACAGATGGACTGAAGTATCTGCTTCAGTCGCTCGATTATTATGAAAGCAAAAAGGAGCAAAGACTGATTTCCAGAATATACAACAACATTGCCGTTAATTATCACAGCTGGAAGGATTATGACCAGGCGCTGCATTATTACCGGAAAGCGTTGGCATCATACCGATCATTGGAAGATTTTATAGGGCTTGCGGCAGCCTCGAATAATATCGGAGAGATTTACAAAGATAAAAGGGAATATAATAAAGCAATTCTTTATTATCAGCGTACCATTCAGGTGGCCGACAGTACCGGGATCGGCGAATATTATAAATCGTACGGATGGATCGGGCTTGCCGAAACCTATCTGTTAATGAAAGAGTACGATCAGTCAATGCAAAATGTCAATTTGGCTTTAACGGTTTTTGAAAGGATTAAGATGCAGGAAGGAATTTCTCAGGCATACCTTATCCTTTCTGAAATCTATCTTCACCAAAGAAAATACAAGGAATCCATTCAGGCAGCAGATACTGCTCTCAAATTGGCTGAAAATATAGGCATTATACAGATGCAGAAAAAGGTTTATCAGGTCAAAGCCACCATCTATGCAGATCAGAACCGGTATAAGGAGGCTTTTGGCATGTTAAACATGGCCATTCAGAAAAACGATACCCTCTATAGGGAAGAACAGATCAAAGAGCTTGCACGTTTACGCGGAGAACTGGATATCTCTGAAAAGAACAATGAAATTCAATTACTTCTGAAAGACAATGAAATAAAGGATCTGAGAATTAAAAAACAAAAAAACCAGACCAGCTACCTCATTTTATTGATTGGCCTTTTGGCGGGTTTGTTTATCATTATGCTCATCTACATACGTTCCCGCAGGCAGATCAATGTGCAGATGCGGGAAAAGAATCAAAGGATTAATGAACAAAGGCTTGAGCTGCTCAAGGTGAACGCGACTAAGGATAAATTTTTATCTATAATCGGCCATGATTTACGAAATCCGGTCGGCGCGTTTAAGGATGTAATCGGGCAGTTGGCTGATTACCCTGAAATGTTTCCGGATGGGGTCCGTCAACAGGTCATAAAAGAACTTCGCGATGAAGCTGAACGAACCTATTTTTTACTTGAAAATCTTCTCTCCTGGGCAAAGAGTCAGAAAAATAGTATCAGTTACCGGCCCGAAAAGCTGGATTTAGCCTCACTGATTGATAACAATATTCTCTTGAATTCAAGACTGGCGGAGAGAAAACAGATCCGGCTGAAGTCAGATGTGCCTTACGGAATTTATATTTTTGCCGATCATAATATGGTAAACCTGATTCTTCGAAACCTAATCTCTAATGCGATTAAATTTACTTCAAATAATGGCGAAGTAACGGTTTCTGCAAAGGATACAGGTAATTTTGTTGAGATTTCGGTTGCAGATAACGGAGTCGGCATTTTAGAAGAAAACATCCCCTACCTCTTCCACGAAATCAATCATATCTCTACCTATGGCACCAGCAATGAGAAAGGTTCGGGGATTGGCCTGGTCTTATGCCGGGAATTCATTGAAATGAACGGCGGAACGATTTCTGTACACTCCAAAGTGAATGAAGGAAGTACCTTTGTTTTTACCTTATTAAAATATAAGGTATCGCAGCTTGTCGAGCTCTGACTCCCGATCCTCTGATTTTTCGATAAAAAAAGATAACTTTACAGAGAATTTTATGGATCATGAAGAACAATTTTTACAGAAAACAACATTAAAATTGATAAAAAATGAAAAAGACCTGGATCATTTTGGGCATCGTTGCCGTCGTTATCATATTGATTTATTCATCGGTAAAAGGCACATACAACTCGATGGTAACAATGGACGAAGGTGTTTCGGCCGGTTGGGCGCAGGTGGAAAATGTTTATCAGCGTCGTAATGACCTGATCCCTAATCTTGTAAATACAGTAAAGGGTTATGCCGCGCATGAAAAGGAGACTTTACAATCGGTCATTGAAGCGCGCTCAAAAGCTACTTCTGTCAACATTGATCCGACCAATATGAACCCCCAGGCCCTTCAGCAATTTCAGGCTGCCCAGGATGGTTTGAGTTCCGCACTGAGCCGGCTAATGGTGGTCGTGGAGCGATATCCTGATCTGAAGGCAAACCAGAATTTTCTTGATTTGCAGGCTCAGCTTGAAGGTACAGAAAACCGGATTGCTGTGGAACGCCGTAAGTTTAACGACAGCGCGAGGGCATTCAACACCTATATCCGGAAATTTCCGAAAAATATTTATGCCGGCATCTTTAATTTCGAACCCAAAGCTTATTTCGAAGCCGAAAAGGGAGCTGAAAAAGCGCCTGAGGTTAATTTTTAACTAAACGGTAACAGTATGTTAGCTTATAATTTCTTTACAGACGAGGAAAAAAAGAGAATAGCTGAAGCGATTCGAACAGCCGAACTGGAGACCTCAGGCGAAATATGCCTGCATGTGGAAGGAAATTGCAAGGTTGACGTGCTGGATTGTGCGGCTTATTGGTTTAAGAAGTTGAACATGCACAAAACCGCTCTGCGGAACGGAGTGTTGTTTTATCTCGCCGTCAATGATCATAAATTTGCCATTATTGGCGATGCCGGGATCAACAGCAAAGTTCCGGACGATTTTTGGGAAAATATTAAAGAGCACATGAAGTTGAAGTTTAAAGAGGGACTTTTTGCTGATGCCCTTGTCGATGGAATTTTAATGGCAGGTAACCAGTTAAAGACGCATTTCCCTTATCAGAATGGTGATACCAACGAATTGTCGGATGATATTTCTTTTGGGTGACCTGATCTCAGAAAGGACCTCCCGTTTAATTAAGAGGAAAATGAAAATGATAAAAAAAATACTAATTCTTCTGGCCGTATTGCTTGTTGCTCCTGCTTTTGGACAAGATATTCCTGAACGGCCTGATCCTCCGCGGCTGGTGAATGATTTTGCCGGCGTGCTGGATGCCGGACAGGCTGCTCAACTGGAAGAACAGTTATCAGCTTATGCCCGGCAAACAACCACGCAGATTGTCATTCTGACGGTCCCTGCACTGGATGGATACGATATATCGGACTATGCCTTTCAGGTAGGGGAGAAATGGGGAATCGGACAGAAGGGTAAGGATAACGGTGTGATTATTGTGTTTAAACCCAAAACTGCGGAAGAAAACGGCCGGGTATTTGTGGCCGTTGGCTATGGTCTGGAAAGTGTGATCCCGGATGCCGTGGCAAACCGGTTGATCGTGGAGAGTGAGATGGTGCCCCGGTTTAAGGAGGGCGATATATACGGCGGACTGGCCAATGCCTCGAAAGTGATCATGGGACTGGCGAGCAAAGAGTTTACTCCTCAGCAGTATCAGGAAAAGGTGGCCGGCAGCGGGGGCGGGGGAGGACTTCCGTTTGTTGTGATCCTGATAATTATCTTTTTTATAATCAGTATCTTCCGTGGGCGGCGCAGGTATTATACCGGCGGAAGCAACCTGCCGTTCTGGCTCTTGCTTGGAAGCATGATGGGCTCGGGACACCGCAGCGGCTCGTGGGGTGGTTTCTCCGGAGGCGGAGGAAGCAGCTTCGGTGGCGGCGGCGGATTCGGAGGCTTCGGAGGCGGAAGCTTTGGCGGCGGCGGCGCAGGCGGAAGCTGGTAGACCGACTGAAAATTCTTTCTGAAAGCTTATATGATGTAGATGACCAGGCACAATATAACCATCACTGATCTTGCCAGGGAACTGAATATTTCTCCCTCTACGGTTTCCAGAGCCCTGAGCAATCATCCTGCCATCAGCGATGAGACCAGGAAAGCGGTGACCGAACTGGCCCGGCGCTTAAATTATAAGCCGAACCTTCAGGCTCTGAATTTGCTAAAGAAGAAAACCAACACCATCGGCGTGGTCATCCCCGACATTACCAGTTATTTCTATTCTTCCATCATCACAGGAATACAGGATTTCTTTAGTCCGCTCGGCTATAACCTGATCCTGGGGCAATCGAACGAATCGTACGAGGAGGAACTCAAGATCATTCATACCTTCGCATCAGTACGGGTCGATGGCATCCTGATTGCTCCGGCGTCGAACACGACCAATGTCAGTCATTTGAGAGAACTGGCAGAAAGCCGTATTCCGCTTGTTATTTTTGATCGTGACTGTGAAGAGATCAATGTCGATAAAGTATTCGTGAACGAGTACAGCGGCGCATTTCAGGCGGTCGATTACCTGATCTGTTCCGGATGTTCTAAAATCGCCCATCTCGGAGGCGCCACAACGATCTCCACTTCCAGGCACCGGATGCAGGGTTATCTCGACGCATTAAAAAAGAATAGCATTTCGGTACGGGATGAATTCGTCATCATTTGTGACGGGTTCACTCCTGACGACGGGGCAAAGGCAGTGAAAAAACTTTTGTCGCGGGATGATATCCCTGACGCCGTATTTGCTGTGAGCGACAGCGTCGCTATTGGCGCCATGCATGCCATCAAGGAGGCCGGAATCAGCATTCCGGAACAAATCTCGGTGGTCGGATTTGATGACATCCTTTATTCTTCCTGGTTTAAGCCGTCATTGACAACCGTTTGGCAGCCTGTCTATGAAATGGGCTTGTTGTCGGCCCGGATCCTGGCGAAAAGAATAGATGAAAGCGAGGAAAACTTTAAGCCCAGGATCGAAACGCTCTTCCCTGAACTGGTGATCAGAGGCTCCTCCCGTCCTCCCGGTACGAACGGACCTCACCGGATTTAAGCTGTTCTTATGCAAACCTTTGCATAACATTCCCTTTCATTTCCGGCCCTTTAAACTTTTTTTAGTGGTATTTTTAACTGAAAATACAAACTAAAATTAGTGAAGGATTTATGTTGGTTTCTCCTAAAATTCTGTTTGACAATTGTTACGGGAAATATGCTATCGCTGCGGTGAATGTGTTCACCATGGAACAGGTACTGGGACTGTTCTCGGCAGCACAAAGAGCAAATGCCCCGTTTATTGTTCAGATCACGCCGGTTGCCAGGAATTATGCCCATCCGGTCATGCTGAGGAACATGGTGGCTGCCGCTTCTCAGATCTATCCCGATACCTGCTTCGCGGTTCATTTGGACCACGGGGATGAAAATCACGCGAAGCATGCAATTGACTCGGGCGATTATACGTCAGTGATGATTGACGCATCTCATAATCCCTTCCTGGAAAATGTGGAAAAAACAAAGCGTATTGTTGCTGAAGCCAGACCCCGGGGCATTTTTGTTGAAGCCGAGTTAGGTGTGTTAAGCGGGGTTGAGGACGACCGGAATGTGGAAGAGAATAAAAAGCGGTATACACAACCGTCAGAAGTTGAGGAATTCGTGAGCGAGACCGAATGCAACAGCCTGGCTATTGCGGTGGGAACCAGTCATGGAGCCTATAAATTTTCAGGCCGGCAGGGCCTTCAGTTCGATATTTTGGAAGAAATCCAGCGACGCCTGCCCGGTTTTCCCCTTGTTCTTCACGGCGCTTCTTCCGTGAAAACGGATGAAATCGTAAGGATCAATGCTGCCGGGGGCAAGCTGGGGACCAATGCCCAGGGCGTTGATCCTTCAGAACTTCGAAAGGCCATCGAATACGGCGTCTGCAAGGTGAACATCGCTACCGACCTGCGTTTAATATGGACCCGTGTACATCGCGAATTTTTCCGGGATCATCCCGATTTGTTCGATCCGGTCGTCCCGGGTAGAGACTACATCCGGGCAATTGAAACAGGCATGCTTGAGAAATTTGAGCTGCTGGGGTCAATTGGCCGGTCCGAATCTTTAAATAGTTAAATCATGAAGAGCGATTCAAAGTACCCGCTCCTGGCGAAACCAATCGCGAAGACGGGAATTTATCAAAGTGTCTTAAAGGAAGAAGCGGGTTGGCAATACCTGAATTTTCAGGCAAGGTTGATGAAAAAAGCTGAGGTCTGGGAAGGAGATACAGGTGAAAATGAATACGGGATCATCCTTTTGGGAGGAGACTATTCGGTTACCTCCGACAAGGGAAGCTGGAGAACCGTGAACGGAAGGAAAGACGTGTTCAGCGGCATTGCTCATACGCTTTACCTTCCACGGCATACCGGCTTTAAACTGAAAGCGGAAAGTGAGTTGCTGGATATCGCTTACGGCTGGTGTGAAACGGATGAGGATCATCCAGCCTGCTTCAAACTGCCCGGGGAGGCTGCGGTTGAAATCAGGGGAGGAGATAACGCCACCCGGCAGATCAACAGCTTGATCCCGCCTGGATTCGATTGTCACCGACTGATCAGCGTCGAGGTATATACCCCTTCCGGAAACTGGAGTTCTTTCCCCGCGCATAAGCATGACGAGCGAAAAGTTGATGAAAACGGGAGGGTAAAGGAAGCCCGTCTGGAGGAAGTTTATTTTTACAAAACAGACAAACCTCAGGGATTTGCCATTCAGCGGGTATATACAGACGACCGCAGCCTTGACGAAATTGCAGTCGCTCAGAACAATGATATTGTACTCATCCCCAAAGGGTATCATCCGGTTGTTGCAGGGCATGGGTACACTATTTACTATCTGAATTTCCTGACCGGAAGCGACCAGTCGCTGGCAAACAGCGATGATCCTGATCATCAGTGGATTTACGGATCGTGGAAGGGGAAAGACTCCAGGGTTCCGATTGTGAAAGCAAACGAATCAAAAATATGACACAGAAAGCATTTGATGTTATTTGCATGGGCCGGTCATCGATCGACCTGTATTCACAGGATACCGGCGCTCCTTTCGAAGACATAACCGGGTTCCATGCATTTGTTGGCGGCTCGCCTTTGAATATCGCTGTCGGCTGCCGCCGGCTTGGATTGAAATCGACTCTCCTGACAGGTGTCGGTAAGGACAAGGTGGGCGATTTTATTTTGAATTTTTTGAAAAGAGAGGATGTTGACACGTCTAAAATCCCGGTCATTCCAGGTGCCCGAAGTTCTGCTGTATTATTGGGGATTGAGCCGCCCGACCGTTTTCCCCTGGTCTATTACCGTGCCAATTGCGCTGATTCTCAGATTACCATCGATCATGTTCTCCGGGCCGATGTGAAAGAATGCAGGATGTTGGAGGTATCGGGTACGGCATTGAACATGGAGCCTACCCGGAGTGCAGCCTTCCTGGCAGCGGAAATTGCCCGTGAGAATAATATCCCGGTCCTGCTTGATCTGGACTTCCGGGCGGATCAATGGTACGATATCCGGGCATTTGGTATTACAAGCCGCGCCTTTCTGAGAAACGTCAATATTGTTCTCGGAACGGAAGAAGAAATTCTTGCTGCCTGTCTGAAAGATGAATCACAGCTTAGCATTCAGCACCAGCAGATCTCTGCGCCTAAAATCACGGGGAATATCGACGACGCGATCGGTAAAATTCTGGCGCTGGGCGTCGATGTGCTGATCATGAAGTCGGGATCGAGAGGTGCACGTATATATTTACCCGATAAAACTGTCACAGAAGTACCCGGATTCCCCGTTGAAGTTTTAAATGTTCTGGGTGCGGGCGATGCCTTTGCCGCAGGATTCATTTATGGCTATCTGAAGGGATGGGACTGGTACCGGTCGTGCCGGATGGGGAATGCCTGCGGCGCTCACATTGGAACCCAGCTTGGCTGCGCCAATTTTGCGCCTTATGAAGATGAGATACTGGCGTTCATCGAGTCGAGAGGGGGGTTTTAATCACTTTTAACCAATGTAATCAAACCATTATGCCTACCATACGACTAACAGTAGCACAGGCTACGATTGCTTTTCTTAAAAATCAGTATTCGGAACGGGATGGAGTTGAACAGAA
>JBDKTZ010000313.1:0-19484 GCA_039679975.1 Prolixibacteraceae bacterium | reverse complement strand
TCATTTTGGCGTCAGGGTGATCACCGGAACAATCATTTCTTCCAGTGAAACTCCTCCATGCTGAAAGGTATCCCGGTAGTACTGTGCATAATAATTATAATTATTCGGATACACGAAGAAATCATTATTCAGCGAGAAAATAAATGTTGAGCTGACATTCCTTCCCGGTAAAAATGCTTCAGCCGGTTGTGAAATATCAAAGACCTGTCTGGCGTTGTAATTCAGGTTCCGCCCGAGTTTGTACCTCAGGTTGGTATTGGTTTCCCGGTCGCCGATCACTTTAACCGGATTATTGACCCGGATTGTTCCATGATCGGTGGTCAGAACTACCGTGATCCCGGCTTCCGCCAGACTTTTAAGCAATTCCAGTAAAAGAGAATGATTGAACCAGCTCAGTGTCAAAGAACGGTAAGCTTTTTCATCACCTGCCAGTTCACGTATCATTTCCATTTCAGTCCGGGCGTGTGACATCATATCCACAAAATTAAAAACCAACACCGACAGATCGTGTTGCCGGATACTTTCGAGGCTTTGGGTCAATTTCTTTTCCGATTTGCTGTTCGTGGCTTTCCCGTAATAAAACTTTTCTTTCCTGCCCAGACGAAACAGTTGTGTCTCCATCAATTCTTTTTCATGGATATTCTTATTCCCGTTATGATCATCTTCTTCCCACAAATGCGGATACAGGCGGGCAATTTCTGATGGCATAAGTCCGGCAAAAATTGAATTCCGGGCATACATGGTTGCTGTTGGCAGGATGCTATAATAAAGATCTTCGTCTTCAATTAAGAAATACTGGCTGATCACTCTGCCCAACACCCTGAACTGATCATACCGAAGGTTGTCGACAAGTAAAACGACCACCTTTTGCTTTTTATCGAGCAGGGGAAATACTTTATGCGTAAACAGATCGGGTGAAAGAACCGGGCGTCTGGCCCCTTTTTTAAACCAATTGAGATAGTTGTTCTTAATATACCTGCCAAAATTATTGTTTGCCTCTTCCTTCTGCATTTTAAGGACTTCATCCATTGCGGGATCCTGCGAGTCGCTCAATTCCAGTTCCCAAAAGATCAATTTACGGTAAACCTCTTTCCAATCATCGAAATCCAGTCTTTCGTTCAGTCTCATTCCAATTCTTGCGAACTCCTCCTGATAATCGGAAGTCGTCTTCCTGGTAACCAGTTCGAGCTGGTCCACGTTCTTTTTCACCGAAAGCAGGATCTGATTTGGATTGACAGGTTTAATCAGATAATCGGCTATTTTTGATCCGATTGCCTGATCCATAATGTCTTCCTCTTCGCTTTTGGTAATAATGACAACCGGCACGTTCGGGTCGGTTGTCTTTATTGCGCCCAAAGTCTGAAGTCCGGTTAAACCCGGCATATTCTCATCCAGGAAGATCATGTCATAATGATTTTCCTGTACCAGGTCGATGGCATCGGTACCATTTGTTGCAGTGGTCACATCATATCCTTTTTGTTCCAGAAAGATAATATGCGGCCTCAGGATATCGATTTCATCGTCGATCCAGAGAATACTGATGTTCTTCATTTTTGAGCGATCTAAGGTCACGGACCTGTTTCTTATTTTCTTTAGCAGTCTGTCAAAAGACAGACATATCCCAATAATTATTATTTACGATTTACGTGCAATCTTTACTTTTCTTGTCGGATCAATCTTCGCATTTCTTTGCCCGACCTGACGAATGGTGTTGGCTGCCAGGTCGAGGAATGCTCTGCCCAGGGGCGAATTCTGATCGTTGGCCACCGGCTTTCCTTCATCTCCTCCTTCTCTGATCCCCTGAACAAGGGGGATTTGTCCAAGCAGAGGCAAATCCATTTGTTCAGCGAGCCGCTTACCGCCATCCTTTCCGAAAATATAGTATTTATTTTGGGGAAGCTCTTCAGGAGTAAACCAAGCCATATTTTCAACAAGTCCTAAGACAGGGACATCAACCGTTTTACTGCGGAACATATTCACGCCTTTCACCACATCAGCCAAAGCCACATCCTGCGGCGTAGTAACAATAATCGCTCCTGTTACCGGTACGGTTTGAACCAGTGTTAAATGAATATCGCTGGTTCCCGGAGGCAGATCGATCAGCAAATAATCGAGTTCACCCCAGTTCCCTTGGGTAATCAGTTGCTTCAGCGCGTTCGAAGCCATTGGCCCACGCCAAACAAGCGCATCTTCCACGGCAACAAAAAAGCCAATTGAAAGGATTTTCACGCCATAGCAGATCAGCGGTTGAATGACTTCCCTTCCGTCTACTTTATCACCTGCAGGTGTCATACTTTCGGCACCAAACATTTTGGGAATAGAAGGACCAAAGATATCAGCATCGATCAGTCCTACACTGGCACCGGTCTTTGCCATAGACACGGCGAGATTAACCGCGACAGTCGATTTTCCGACTCCTCCTTTGCCCGAAGCCACTGCAATAATATTTTTTACACCGGGAAGGACCGGGCGTTCCATTTGGTGGATCGCCTTTACACTGACATTTCCGCGAATCTCAACGTCAGATCCAAGGTCACGAATAATTGTATCTTCGCAGTTTTTTACCAGCGTCTGGATATTTTGGTCGTCCGAACGCTGAAAAACCAGGGAAAAACTTATTTTCTTACCTGCTATCCGAATTTCCTGCACCATATCCATCGATACAATGTCCTGGTTCGATCCGGGATAGTTTACCTGCCTGAGTACATCGGTAATGTTCTTAGGGACTATTAGTTTGCGAGGTAGGTCACTCATGGTTCTTTATTTATAATTATTAATCTGCAATCAATCAAAATCGTCAATCGTCAGCTCCTTTGAAGGATCCCAAAACAAGGTTTCAAATTCTACGACCTGATCATTTTCAATATGGACTCCTTCGTTTTCAAGCAATTCCTGCATGACGTTTCCTGATCCGAAATGATGCTTACCGGTGAGCAGCCCCGCGGAATTCACCACCCGGTGAGCAGGAACGCCAGCCCATGCCTTGTTCATGGCCCAACCCACCATGCGGGCTGACTGTCCGGTCCCTAAATAACGGGCAATTGCACCATAACTGGTTACCCGACCATACGGAACCAGACGAACTACCTCATAAACCATTTCGAAAAAGTCGTCCATAATATCTGACAATTAAATTCGTTCCGGCGGAAGCAGAAGTTTTTTAACGGCTAAGTTTTCTTTTTTAAGATCTCTGTATTGCAGGAATGAGTTTCACCTTTATTCCCGGGCTGAACGTCCGAAACTGCGGTACGGATCTTTCTCTATTTCAACAACCGGCTCGCGAAGCGGTTCACTGATGTTCAGCTGAAAAGCAAGGTATTTGATAGGAATTCCTCTTTCACGCCATTGTTTTTCATAAAAGGTCTGGATTGACAATACATCGTCAAGTAATTCTGAATAATAAAGATCATCGGTACAGGCCAGAATCTTCAGCTTATTTTCCTTTATCATCTCCAACGTATAGCGAAACTGAAAATTGCTGTCGGTCTTTAAATGAATTACTCCCTGCGGACTTAATATTCGTCTGTATTTCTCCATGAAGTTGGATGCTGTGAGCCTGCGGCGCGAATTTTTCATCTGAGGATCCGGAAACGTCAGCCAGATTTGTTCAACTTCGCCGGTTGCAAAGAACTTCTCAACTATTTCAATATTCGTTCTAAGGAATCCAATGTTACTCATATTCCAGGTCAATGCATCTTTCGCCCCTTTCCACATCCGGGCTCCTTTGATATCGACCCCGATAAAATTCCTGTCAGGTAAACGACGGGCCATTGAAACTGTATATTCTCCTTTTCCGCAGCCAAGTTCCAGGATAACAGGCCGGTCATTCTTAAAAAAATCCCTGCTCCAGTTTCCTTTTAACTCGTGATCAGGTTGATCAAAATTATAAAATGGTGCCTGAATGACATTTTTGAACGTGGTCATTTCGACAAATTTCTTCAGCTTATTCTTTCCCACTTCTATGAACTGCTAACTCTCGTTACTCAATACTCGCTACTCACAACTAAATCCTAATTCTTCTCCAGGCGCATGCCAACATCCTGAATGCCTTCTAACCGGACGGGCCTCATGGCGTGCCTGATAATGAACTGATACTCTCCCCGAACCGGGAACTTCATTTCCTTCCGGTACAGGATCTGACTGTCGAACAAATCACCGATTCCGGAGCCTTTCCATCTGCCTGAGGGATCGGCCAATAAAATTTCGACTGTATCGGTCCTGAGTCGCCCATCCGGAAAGTGCGTCGATATGGAAAGCCAGATATTCCTGTTCGGATAGGTCCCTCTGTTCCTCACATTCAGGTACATGTTATACAAGCCATAAGTATCCTGTAAATCGATAGCGAAAATCATCACCGAATCTTTATGCCAGCCTTTGCGTTCCACAGGTCTATATTCCTCAAAGATCCGCTTCGGGTCGCATGATATAAAAATACACAGCGATACTGTCAATATAACGACATGTCTCATTGCTGAATAGTATTCGGATTCCTGCCGCCGGGATCTTTCCTGGAATGTCGTTTCTTTTTTCGTGTCCGGACCTTTTGTGTATCGAAACGAGTTAAACCTTCCGGAGAAAGAATATCTTCATATTCCTTCTGTTTCTCATTTCCATTTTCCTTGCTGTTGTCCAGTAGCTGTGAAACCTTCTTTCCCTTTTTATTTACCTGGATAATCTCACGAACCCGGTCAACAGGAACGGCAATCGGACTGCTTCCGTTTTTGGAATCTTCGATATAATACATGAGTCGCCCAAAAATATCAGCCTTCATAAACCGATACTGTCCCTGTTCTGTTTCAAGAGGAATATTAGCCGAAGGAAAATCTTTCTGAGCATCGATATAAGAATCCAACTCAAAATTCAGGCAGCATTTTAATTTTCCGCATTGTCCTGCCAGCTTTTGAGGATTGAGAGAAATTTCCTGATACCTGGCGGAGTTGGTTGTTACAGAAACAAAACTACTGATCCAAGTGGCACAGCAGAGCTCCCTTCCACATGGGCCTATTCCCCCGATCCGGCCTGCCTCCTGGCGGGCACCAATCTGTTTCATTTCAATCCTGATGTGAAATGTCTCTGCCAATACCTTGATGAGTTGTCTGAAATCGACACGTCCTTCAGCAATATAATAAAAGATCGCCTTTGTCTTATCGCCCTGGTACTCCACATCTCCAATTTTCATGTCCAGGTTCAGTTCTGCCGCAATCTGCCTGGATTTGATCATGGTCTGGTGTTCCAGCGCCATGGCTTCCCTCCATTTTTCCAGATCAGCTGCCTTCGCTTTCCGGTATACTTTTCTAATTTCACCATTGATGAGCGTCACCTTGTGTTTCTTCATCTGAAGCTTTACCAGCTCCCCTACGAGGCTGACAATTCCAATGTCATGCCCCGGATTGGCTTCAACTGCAACCAGATCGCCGGCTTTTAATTTCAGATTATTAATATTCCTGAAATAATCTTTACGTGTATTTTTAAACCGGACTTCCACAATGCCCTCCGGATCGGTCATATGCTCCACATCATTCAGCCAGTCGTATACCTCCAGCTTACAACAACTGCCGCCCTCTTTCATGCAGCATCCCCGGTCGATCGATAAATTATCCATAATGAATGAATTATTGTCTGGCCTCTATGACCTGACAACTAAACTGACTACAAAAATATATAATATTAGCTAAAAAGCTATTAGCTGTAAGCTTTTAGGTTTTGGCTCGCCCGATTTTGCTATCGGCTATCTGCAAATGACTAACAACTACTTTCTGATCAGCTTCACAATTTTCAATGCCATATCAGTAAAAATGATCCTGGGATTCCCGTTCATACTAATATGAAGATGTGCTTTTTCAAGTTCTTCGGCAATGGAAATAATATTGCGCTCATTAATAAACGGTGAAAATCGCGAAGAAAAAGAAGCCTCCTGCTCATCCATGAATACCAGTTCAGGCCGTTTCAGGTTAAAGATAAAATTCTCACGGACCTGCATCAGTGCGTATTGCAGGAAACCTTTCTGGCGCTCCCTTCCAATGCCGGACAACTCATCGATCCATTTAAAGAGATCCGGGAACTTTCGTCCATACGAAAAACGCATTAGCTTTTTAAAATAATCAAGATTTTCATTTCCTTCTCCTGACGATTCGACCAGCCTCATTGCTCTCCTGTAATTGCCCCGGCTCAGGTGAACAAGATTTTCAATGTTTTTTCCTGTTGCTTCAGGCATCATTTCCAGCGCCCCGGCCATGGCATCCGACTCTATACCCGGGATTTTGATCAACTGACAGCGGGATCTGATGGTGGTTATAATTTCTTCTTCGCTCTCCGTAACCAACAGGAACAACGTTTTCACAGGTGGTTCTTCGATCAGCTTCAGCAGTTTGTTGGCACAGGCCACATGCATTTTCTCAGGCATCCAGATAATCATGATCTTGTATTCCGACTCAAACGACTTCAGGTTAAGTTTCCTCATGATCTCCGAACTCTCATTTGAATAGATCAACCCCTGGGCGTTCTCAACCCCAATAAAATCGAACCAGTCATCGAGGCTAAAATAAGGGCTGGTGAAAATCATCTTTCGCCATTCGTCGAGAAAATGATCACTCACCGGTTCTTTAAATTTCGGCGTTTTTACTACCGGAAAAACGAAATGAAGATCGGGATGGATCAGTTTCATATACTTTTTGCATGACGGGCACTTCCCGCACGAATCGTCGTGCTGCTTATCTGAACACGAGATATACTGCGCATAAGCCAGGGCCAGGGCCAGATTTCCCGAACCTTCCGTTCCTGCCAATAGCTGAGCATGACTGACACGCTCCTCTTCTGCCGATTGTATCAACCTGCTTTTTACAGCCTCCTGTCCAATCACGTCACGAAAAAACATAGATAAAATTTAAGATATACAAAAATAATAATCCCCGGCTGAAAAGGCTCCTTCCGGCTAAATTACTTTACTTCATTATTAAAAAACGCCGTTAAACAGAAAGCACTGCAAATGAAAAGTGATCTTTTTCCTATCTTTGGACGTATAGAATAAAGAACGTTTCCAGCAAGTGAAAACAAAGCTAAAAATGTTTCGTGCTTTGCCGTCTGCTGAAAACGACTGTTAAAAACAAAAACTAAAAATATTCCATTTATGCAGACAATTGAAACGTACAATTTTTCCGGGAAAAAAGCATTGATCCGCGTGGATTTTAATGTTCCGTTGAACGAAAATTTCGAGATTACTGATGATACACGAATCCGTGGCGCCCTTCCAACTATTCAAAAAGTGATTGAAAAGGGCGGTTCGCCAATCATCATGTCTCACTTTGGCCGTCCAAAGAACGGTCCGGAAGACAAATATTCGATGCGGCATCTGGTTAGTCATCTGGGGAAGCTTCTGGGGAAAACAGTCCAACTTGCTCCTGACTGTGTCGGAAAGGAAGTTAAAGCCATTGCTGATTCTTTGAAACCGGGTGAAGTATTACTGCTCGAAAACCTTCGCTTCCACAAAGAGGAAGAAAAAGGAGACGTGGAGTTTTCAGGTCAGTTAGCCGAACTCGGAGACTGCTGGATCAATGATGCTTTCGGTACAGCGCATCGTGCTCACGCCTCTACAGCAGTCATTGCACAGTTCTTTCCAAACGACAAAATGTTCGGGTACCTGGTCGAAAGCGAAGTAGAAAGCCTGGACAAGGTTGTTGCCAAACCGGAACGTCCGCTGACAGCGATTATGGGCGGAGCCAAGGTTTCAACCAAGATCACGATCATCGAAAACATGTTGAACAAAGTAGATAACCTGATCGTTGGCGGCGGAATGATTTTTACATTTGTAAAAGCACAAGGCGGAAATATCGGTTCATCATTGGTGGAAGATGATTACCTGGAACTGGCAAAAACAGTGATCAAAAAAGCAAAAGAAAAGGGAGTCAATCTCATTATCGCGTCAGACTGCGTGGCTGCCGATAAATTTGCAGAGGATGCCAATACCGAGATTTGCAAAACAAAAGACATTAAAGAAGGATGGATGGGCCTGGACGTGGGTCCCGAAACGATTGCCAAATTCAAGGAAGTGATCGGTAACTCAAAGACAGTGCTTTGGAACGGACCTGCCGGAGTCTTTGAAATGGAAAAATTTGCCGCGGGAACCAAAGCAATTGGTGATGCGGTTGTGGAAGCCACTAAAAAAGGAGCATTCTCTCTGGTTGGAGGCGGCGATTCGGTTGCTGCAGTAAACAAGTTCGGCATTGCCGACGGCGTTTCTTATATTTCAACGGCCGGCGGCGCCATGCTTGAATACCTTGAAGGGAAAGTGCTCCCGGGTATTGCTGCCGTGCGCGGAGAATAAAAAAGAAACGGCCATCCATAAAGGATAGCCGGAAATGAAATAAAAAAACCGGAAGGATCCCTTCCGGTTTTTTTATGCTTGAGCGCTTCAGAATTTCTATCGCATACTATCGGGCGGAACCGACCCGGACCATTTCTTGATCCGGTAGTTGATCTTAATGGTGAGCATATACATCACCGGAGAGATAATGAGGGTCAGGAAGGTGGCAAAGGTCAGTCCGAAGATGACCGTCCACGACATGGGACCCCAGAATGCAACCATTTCGCCTCCGACATAGAAGTTGGGTTCAAATTTGCTGAAGAGGGTGAAGAAGTCAAAATTCAGCCCCACGGCAAGCGGGACCAGCCCGAGTACGGTGGTGATCGCTGTCAGCAATACCGGCCGCAGCCTGGTCTTACCGGCGTGCACAAGACTGTCGATCTCATCTTCCGATTTGAGAAAAGCCTTGTCCGACAAGCCATATTCTTCCCGCTTGCGTTGCCGGGTCAGGTCAATGTAGTCGACCAGCACGATTCCGTTGTTGACAACGATCCCTGCCAGGGAGATGATCCCGATGCCGGTCATGATGATCACAAACTCCATGTTGAATATCGCAAGTCCGATAAACACGCCTATCGTACTGAACAGCACGGTCGTCATGATGATCAGCGGACGGATAAAGGAGTTGAACTGCGTCACCAGGATCAGCGTGATCAGGGCCAGGGCCACCAAAAGGGCGAACATCAAAAAGCTGCTGCTCTCGGCCTGCTCTTCCTGCTCTCCGGTATAAGAGATATTGTAGCCCCGGGGAATATCATAATCGGCCATCACCTGACGGATCCGTTCATTGATCTCATTGGCGTTGTACCCTTCTATGACGTTCGAAGAAACGGTGATCACCCGTTTATGATCGATCCGGCTGATCTTGTCATAGGTGGTTGAATACTGAAAGCTGGCCACTGCCGACAAAGGCACCTTATGCTCGTCGATTACAAGCCGCTGGTTCATCAGCGTCGATACATCATTGCGGTACTGCTCGCCCAGACGGATGAAGATGTCGTATTCATCTTCGCCTTCCTTGTAATCGCCCACATCGTAACCGTACAATGCATTTCGCATCGCCATGGCCACATCCGAAGTCGACAGCTCATAAAGGCGGGCCTTTTCGCGATCGATTTTTACCAGCATCTCAGGCTGATTCACATCGATATCCATTTCCAGCCCTTCAATTCCCGGTATGCGGTCGTCATTGATCTTTGAGATCACATCGTTGGCGATCATCAGCAATTGATCAAACTCGTCGCCGGAAATCTCAATATTGATCGGGTCGCCCACCGGAGGGCCTTCATCTTCTTTTTCCACATATATTTTGGCGCCAATCACCGTATCCAGGTTATCGGCCAGCTCGACCATAATATCCGAGGTACTGATATTATCCCTCAGCTTGTACTCCTTAAACGAGATCGATATCAGCGACTTGTTCGGACTGGTGGCCTGCTCAAACATTTCAGCCTTTCCGTTGCCGACGTTCGTTGTCACCGATTTCACAATATGCTTATATGGATCAAGCGCCTTTTCCACGATCGTTTCCACTTCGCGGGTCACCTCATCGGTCCGTTCGATGGCAGTTCCAAGAGGGAGCTCGGTTGTCACATATACGGTCTGCGGGTCCGACTCGGGGAAAAAAACCACCTTCGGCGACACCGCCACATAAAATACCAGTGAAAAAACAAGCAACAAGACTGTACCGAAAAAATACACCAGGGGCATTTTACCTGTCAGCGCCGACCTCAGCTGGCGTTCATACAAACCTTCGAACCATACGAGGAAACGGGTCTGAAACCACCGCGCCATAGGCCTGAAAGCGATCATGTTCAGCAGAAGAAGCAAGGCTGCGACCACCAGCAAATTAGCGAGCCAGTAAATCGCGGTCAGGTAAAAGGGAATTGAAACCACAGCCAGGATCAAACTATCCTTTATAGCTTTCCTTTTATTCACTTTTGTGCGGATATCGTCAATTTTCATGTAACTGGCAATAAAAGGCGGCGTCAGCACCAGCGCCACAAACAGTGAGGAAGCCAGCACGATGATCAGGGTCTGCGGCAGGATCTTCATAAACTCGCCCATGATCCCTTTCCACATCAGCAGAGGGAAGAAAGCTGCCAGCGTAGTCAGCGTCGAGGCGATAATGGGAACCGCGATTTCACTCACCCCTCTTTTTGTCGCGTGCAGGAGGGAATGCCCCTGTGAATAAAGCCGGTACACATTTTCCACCACAACGATCGAGTTATCGACCAGCATCCCCAGCGCCAGGATTAGCCCGAACAGCACCATATTGTTCAGCGATATTCCCAACTGCTGGATGATCACAAACGACAGGAACATCGACATGGGGATGGAGAGACCGGAGAACAATGCATTTCTGAAACCCAGGAAAAGAAAAAGTATAAAAATGACAAGGAGCATACCCATGATGATGCTGTTCTCCAGGTTGGAGATCTGATCGCGGATGTAATAGGAAAAATCATCCGTAATGACGACATCCAGATTTTTGGGAAGATATCCGCTCTCCTGCTGCTCTTTGATCACCTGATGAATTTTGTCGGTAGCAGAAAGGATGTTCTCGCCGCTCTTCTTGGTCACCGAAAGGGTCACCACCGGCTTTTCATTGAGCCTGGAGATGGTCGACTTTTCCTTATACCCATCCACCACTTCGGCAACGTCTCGAATATAGACCGGTTTACCGTTATTTATCTTAATAATAGTATTGCGGATTTGATCCATATTGGTGTAGTCTCCCTCGGTGCGGATCACCCGCCTGATTTTGTCGGCGGTGAATTCACCGGCGCCGATGGTCAGGTTTTCCATCCGGATGGCCATGGCGATGTCCTCAAATGTCATCCCGCTGGCATCCAATTTATATGGATCCACATTGATCTGGATTTCGCGTTCGTCAATCCCCCGGATCTTGGCTTCCGACACCTCGTTCAGGCCTTCAAACTCATCCTGAAGATCTTCCGCGAACTTCTTCAGGTCACGCATACTGAAATCGCCCGACAGGTTTACGTTCATGATCGGGAACTCTGAAAAGTCCAGATCCTGCACAAAGGGGTCCTTGTCGAGGTCTTCCGGCAGTTCGGTCCTGGCTTTATCGACCCGGTCCTTCGTGTCCTGCAACGCCACTTTGACCGGCACGTCGGTGTTGAACTCAACGATAATGATACTGACATCCTGATACGATGCAGAGGAGACTTCCTTAACCCCCTGCATTCCCTTCAGTTCCTTTTCAATGGGCCGGGTGATCAGGTTTTCAATATCGATCGGAGAATTTCCCGGATAGAGGGTTTGTATGAAAATATACGGAACCACGATCTCGGGGAACAGTTCCCGGGGCATTTGATTATAGGAAAACAGACCGAAAAACACAAGAAGGCCTGTAAGAATAAATACGGTTGTCTTGTTTTTGAGCGCCAGATACGTAAGTCCGAACTTCCGGTGCGTATTTTTGGCGTCAAGATGATTTGCTTTATCCATGACTATTCTTTTGGTCATTTATATACAACACTCAGATCCTGATGGCCGTTCCGTCGATCACCTGATCAAAGCCTTCGGAAATTACCCGCATTCCGGATTCAAGTCCTTCAGAAACTTCAGTCATATTATTATTGGTCATTCCTGTCTTCACGTACACTTTCTCCGCTTTAAAGCCGCCCCCGGCTTCTTTGGCAATGTAGAGGTAGCTTCCGCGGAAGTCCTGTTTGATGAGCAGAGTCGGAATGACAACCGCCGTTTCGCTGGTATAGTCCCTGATTCCCAAAACAGCTACCATATTGGGTTTAATCAGTCCGTCGCCATTCGTGATGTCAATGCGGATGCGGAAGGTGCGATTATTCGGATCGATGTAATTTCCCACCTGGCTGATTGGCGCCTTCACGTTTTTACCAACAGCAGGAAAACGAATATCTACCTGATCACCCTTGCGGATACTGGTCAGATAGCTCTCAGCCACATCTCCGTATATCTTGAGTCTTCGGATGTTGACAACTTTTGCAAAGGGAACCTGGGGACTCCCGATCTCCCCCTTCTTCTGAAAGATCACGTCGACCACTCCGTCAACAGGCGCCTTCACCACGGCCATTTCCTTCTGCGCCTGCAGGCTTTCCAGCCGGCGCTCGAGCGATTCCTTGTTCGATTTTGCCTGCAGGAACTGAAGCTCTGATCCGATCTTCTGATCCCAGAGGTTTTTCTGCCGTTCAAAAGTTGTACTTGCCAGGTCCAGACTGATCCGGGTTTCTTCCATACTCCGGTCGAGCATGTCGGTATTCAGCCGTGCCATCACGGTTCCCTTTTGAACGTGCTCCCCTTCACTGACAAGAATCTCCATGATCTTACCCGCACTTTCCGGGCTCACATTCACTTCCTCGTCTGCCTCCACATTTCCGGTCACTTCAATAAAGTGGTCAAACCGCCGGGGTATGATCTCCAGGGTTTTCACATTAACGAATTCTTTTTTCCCCGCTGAGTCGAGTTCGGCTTCCAGTTTCGAGATCTTAGTTTCCAGTTCGTGCAGCTCCTGTTTATATGCCGCTAACTGTTTGCGTTTGGCCTCCGGCGAATTATCGGGTGCACCCGAACAGGAAACCAGAACCCCGATCAGCAGCCCCGCCATAAGCCGGTTAAATGTTCTCATATGATAATTAACTTGATTTTTAATTGCGGTATGAAACTCACCCGTATAATTATCTGTCTGATCGAGAGGAATAACTCTTATGGCTCGTTTCATTATGAATAAAGTGTTTGTCTTCATGTGTTTTTTATTTTCCGGTTGCTTTATCAAGATTTATTTTCGCGGTTAAAAGCTGCATAACTGAGCTTACCCAGGCAGCCTGGGACTGGATGTATTGACTTTCGGTCTGCGCGAGGTCAGTACTACCGGTTATCCCGTTATTGTATTTGATCACGGTCTTTTCATAGATCCGTTTTGCCAATTGTTTGTTTTCCTGATCATTTTTCAATTGATCAGCCGAACTCTGCATATCGGCCACTGCGGTGATATAATCCTTCTGGAGCTGCTGAACAGCCTGTTTCTCATTATTCTCGACCTTTTCCAGCTCCAGCGCAGCCTGCCGTACCTTAGCCGTTCGTTGACCCGACGAAAAAATGGGCAGAGTAATATTTAGTCCCACAATTGACGATGGTAACCATGGGACGTTACTTTTGAATAAGTTCGCCTTGTCTCCAAAAGCAGTTTTGTTCCAGTCATAAAATGCACTGATCTTCGGCAAATAAGCCGCTTTTTCGTTCAAAAGAAGTTTTTCATTGGCTTGACGTTGAGTATCCAGCAACCGGTAGTCAATATGAGAGGTATGATCGAAACCGGAAGCGGTCAATTCTTCTTCTGCGACCAACGGCTCAACAAACTTCTCCAGTTCATCGGTTAATTTCACTTCCGTGTCCATATCCACACCCATGGCGTACTTCAACACCATCCTTGCTACCCGGATCTCCCGCTCCGTTTTCAGGATCTCATTTTCGGCCTTCTTTACTGAGAGTTTCATCTGATCCACATCCTGCTCTTCCACAAAACCATTCTGGTACATCAAACGGCTGTCCTTTTCCAATTTTTGGGAATTGGAGAGGTTTTCCTTCATCACGGTAAGGTTCTCTCCGGCCACGAGCACAGAATAGTATGCCTCCTCTACGGCGTGAAGGATATCCAATTCTGTTTTTTCCTTCGTTTGAGCAGACAACTGGAGATAAATCCTTGCCGAGCCTACACCAACAATGTAGGACCCATCGAAAATAAGCTGATCAATGCCAAAGCCAAAAGTGCTGTTATACTTTTGGGCAAATGAAAGCGGGTATACCGCATCAGATGGCGTGTTTTCAGGTATTCCCAGCTCGCCCCAAAACTCTTTTGGTATAATTGCAACCGGGAAAGGACTCTTCCCGGCCTTGATATTGTGAGTATAGTCGGCCGTTCCGGATACCTGCGGCAATCCGGTGGCAATGGTTTCCCATACTTTCTTTTTGGCTGCCTCCACATCAAGTCCGCTGTTCCTGACCACATAAGAATTCTTTAACGCGTATTCTTTCGCCTCAGCCAGTGAAAAGCTAAGTACATCCTGAGCACCACATGTTCCCGCTGCCAGGAAGAACAAGAGTATGGGCATCATGAAGCTAATGGCTCGTTTCATTCTGAACATTATTTAATCGTTTTCGGTAATCAGGTCATAAAACTACCTGTTTTCAATAATTAGGAAACAATGGAATCGGTAAATGCAATAAATTTATCGAGGAATGGAAGTACTATCCAACCGGAACAGAGATTCAGCCATTTGAAGATCGGCGGGACGGGTCAACTTTATATTCTCAGCATTTCCTTCAACTATATTAATTTTTTCACCCATAGCTTCGCAAACAGATGCATCATCGGTAAAATCATTTCGCTCGGGCTGGAGGTAAGCCTTCTTGATCAGGCTGATCAGAAAGGTCTGAGGAGTCTGTACCAGAAAAAAATCCTTTCGTTCAACATGCTCACTCCCTGTTTCTGTCACGCGTCTGAGTGATTCGGTCACAGGCATAACCGGAATGGCATTCCCTTTCCTTATTGCCATTTCCGCACAATTTCGAATGGTTTGCAGCGAAACCAATGGTCTGACGCCATCGTGAATGAAGACAAGACCGTCTTCAGGCAACCCGGCTAATCCGTTCCGGACAGACTGGAATCTGCTTGAGCCTCCTTCGACAAGGTTATGAGCCAGTCTGAAACCATACTTCCGACAGAGGTCTTTCCAGAAGGATACAAATAAAGCCGGCAAAACAACAACCAGGCTGATCGAAGGATCTGATTCGGCAAAGCGTTCCATAGTTCTCATGAGAACAGGCTCCCCTGCCAAACCGAGAAATTGCTTCGGAATATCTTTTTTCATCCGCGACCCGCTCCCGCCGGCGACTATCAATGCAAATTTTTCCATACTGCAAACGTTGAGTAAGCGTCGAACGCTGACAGCAAAATTAATATTCATTTTTTAATATTTAACAGCTGTTCTTTTGGGTGGGTAAAGCTCAAACAAGTTTGGCTTTGCTCTCGCTTAACCGAAACATTCATTTACATGCTTGTTTCTCACGCTCGGCTAAGCTCAAACAAGTTTGGCTTTGCCCTCGCTTAACCGAAACATTCACTTACAATCCTTTGTCTGTTCATGACAATTGACTATATTGAACCGGAAAACAAACGACAGATCATGGAAACATTAATGAAATTTTTAACCGACTTAAACAGGAACAACAACAGGGAGTGGTTTAACGACAATCATCAGCGCTATGAAGAAAGCCTGGAGCAAATGCTGTTTTTCACGGGGGTCATGATCCAGGAAATCCATAAGTTCGATCCCGGAATTCCGCTGATGAGTCCCAAAGATTGCTTATTCAGGATTTACCGGGATGTCCGATTCTCAAACGACAAAAGACCCTATAAAACCCATATGGGGAGCTATCTTGCACCTGGAGGAAGAAAGAGTAACCGCGCCGGTTATTATCTCCATATTCAGCCGGGAAATTCAATTATCGCCGGTGGGATTTGGGTCCCCGAAGCTGAACCGCTTAAGGCCCTCCGGATGGAAATAAAGGACAATCCGGAGGAATTCCTGGAAATACTGAATGATAAAAAATTTAAGCGGTATTATTCCTCAATTGAAGGCGAAAAACTTAAAACTGCACCGAAAGGCTTTGATAAAGACTTCCGGTATATTGACTTACTTCGTTATAAATCATACTCTTTCAGTACCCGGTTGGGCGATGATCAGGTGCTGAATGGTGATTTCATTCATTATTCGGTAGAAGCTTGTCAGGCATTGTATCCAATGAATCGCTTTTTAAATGCAGCTCTTGATAAATGGTTATAAAACTTAGAATTCATTCATCAGCCAAAAAAGCACGTTCAGGGGAAGAAAGGGACTACTTTATAAAAAAATAAGACAATTTTTTAAAATTATTGAAATTTTGAGGGTACAAATGAGCCCTTAAAGGTATTAACATGTGGGGTAAGTTTCTTCCCAAAATAAACATCCCATTTCAAAAAAGCCGGTAATAACTACCGGCTTTTTCTGTTTTTATTTAAAATAAGATGTTACTATCCAACTAACTACAATCACATATGAGTAACATTAGTTCTCTATTTTTATTTTACTTCACCATTTTTGATCAGCCATTCAGCAATCTGTACTGCATTCAATGCGGCTCCCTTTTTGATTTGATCGCCCACACACCAGAAAGTAAGACCTTTGGGATTGGTCAAATCTTTTCTTAGCCGGCCTACATAGACATCGTCTTTCCCCGCCACGAATAATGGCATTGGATATTCCCTGGCCCGCGGGTTATCGATCACAGTAAGACCTTCAAAATGTTCAAACGCCTTCCTGACCTGATCCAATTCCAACTCTTCCTGGGTTTCAACCCAGATAGCTTCCGAATGAGAACGGGCAACAGGAACACGAACACAAGTAGCGCTCACTTCAGCCTGGGTATGCATAATCTTCTTCGTTTCCCAGTTCATCTTCATTTCCTCTTTTGTGTAATCATTATCGAGGAACACATCAATATGAGGAATGATATTCATGGCAAGCTGATATTGGAATTTTTTTACAGTGACTTCTTCTCCCCGGGCAACCTGACTGATTTGTTCTTCCAATTCTGCAATACCCTGTGCTCCTGCTCCGCTGGCTGCCTGATAGGTTGCCACATGTATTTTTACGATCTTTGAAAGATCATTGACCGGCTTCAACGCAACAACCATCTGAATGGTTGAACAATTCGGGTTAGCAATAATATTGTGTGGCCGGTTTCTGGCGTCCTCCGGGTTTACTTCGGGCACAACCAAAGGAATATCATCCTCATAACGGAAAGCGCTGGAGTTGTCAATCATGACTGCACCGTATTTCGTAATGGTTGATGCAAATTCCTTCGAAACAGATGCGCCGGCTGAAGTCAAAGCAATGTCAATTCCCTTAAAATCATCATTGTGCTTTAGCTCTTTCACGACCAGCTTCTTCCCTTTAAACTCGTATTCTGTTCCGGCACTCCTGCCCGATCCGAACAGCACTAATTCATCCAATGGAAAATTTCTCTCCGCCAGCACTTTCAAAAATTCCTGGCCCACTGCTCCGCTCGCACCAACTACTGCAACTTTCATTCTGTTTATTTTTTCAATTAGCATTATAAATTTCGACAAATGTATTTAATATTAGCTTATTCAACAAGCCGTTAAAGACATTGTTTAAGCCACAAAGTTAAACGTTTCACTTATAATTTCTCAAAAAAAGGCGCATTCTATTTATAATTTTCACAAAAAAAATGATATTTTTTTAATAATTGAAACCAAAAGAAAAGCATTATTCGTTTATCCAATGGCACGGACTTTGTTAAACCAAATACCAGATTTATACGTATACTTCGCATAAATTCAGGCTTTAATCCTGATGAATCTGCACTCATCTTGCTCATGAACCGTGTTCATTCTCCTCACGGAGATTACGTTTAGAAGCCATAGCCTCAACAGGCGCATTACTTAAAATACCTGTTTGATTATTTCACTTTCACTTAAAAGCCAAAAATCATGGAAGTAAAAAAATACCCTCAGGCAGATATAGAACGGTTTCACAATTTTTTCCTGGAAGTAGGATTAATTCTGGCTTTAATGATCACTTTTGCTGCCTTTGAATGGAAATCTCCAGTACAAAAAGCTGCCGATCTTGGGAAGATAGCTGTTCAGGAGGCAGAAACTGAACTCATTCCCGTTACGCGACAGGAACCGGTTCGTCCTCCTGAACCTCCGCCCCCGCAGAAAGTAGTAGAAATTCTGACTATTGTTTCCAATGACGCTGACATTGACGAAGAACTTGACATTGATGATACCGAGGCTGACAAAGAAACAATGATTGATGTCAAACCCGTGATCTCAATGGGAAGAGATAAAGAAGATACGGAGGATGACTCTCCCGTCTTTTTTATCGTCGAGGAGATGCCTGAATTTCCGGGAGGTGAAATGGCCCTTCGCCAATTTATAGCCAATGCCATTAAATATCCGGTCATTGCTCAGGAAAATGGCATCCAGGGAAAAGTATACGTAAGCTTTGTTGTTGGAAAGGACGGCCAGGTTTCCGATGCCAAAGTGCTCAGGGGCGTAGATCCCTCACTCGACAAAGAAGCCATCCGGGTTGTCAATAGCCTTCCTCGCTGGAAGCCCGGAAAACAACAAGGAAAAACAGTTCGGGTATCATTCAGTGTACCGATCAGCTTCGTACTGCAATGAATTTAGATCCACGATCAAAGCTTCTCCTTTGGGAGAAGCTTTTTTTATGCGATTTAATTCCGTGACGCATGGTCTTCCGGATTATATTTGCAAAAAAAGCGCCGCTATTATGACAAATACTGAATATGAGTTAATCCGGCTTGAAAATGTGTCGCTCAGAAATGGATTTTTCTCTGTCTTGGAAAATATTGACCTTGTTCTGAAACAAGGTCAATCGCTGGCTGTCACAGGAAATTCCGGAAGCGGGAAGACAAGTCTTGCCAGGATTATGGCCGGGCTCGAATATCCTTCAACCGGAAGGATGTCCATTCGTCCGGGCGTGAATTGTGTGATGGTTCAACAACAGGATCAGTTTATGTCACTTTCAGGAAAAAGAAGCACTTATTATGGGCAGCGTTATGAAAATCAAGGGATGGAAAATATCCCAACGGTACTGGACTATCTGCAAAAAGTACAGGAAAAGAGGGTTGCTTCCTCCAATAAAACATCCTTAATCGCCATTATGCAGACCATGCAGATCAGCCATCTTTCTCAAAACAAGCTGCTTCAATTGAGTAATGGTGAACGGAAACGAGTTCAACTGGCAGCCGCACTGATGCAGAAACCAGGGTTGCTGATCCTTGATCAACCCTTTGCCGGACTCGACACTTCAGCACGTTTGAATCTGACAGCGCAGCTTGAACACCAAATGCAGGCAGGCCTTTCTTTTGTGATCATCTGTGATCCGAAACATATCCCTTCAGGAGTTTGTCATGTTCTGGAACTCAGCATGGGAAAGGTTTGTCAATATACTTCCTTTGAAAAATACCTCCCGTCCGGGAAAAACAATGATCCGGAAGAGAGAAAAACAGATGAGCGGCTCTTTCAGATACT
>JBDKTZ010000340.1:0-7299 GCA_039679975.1 Prolixibacteraceae bacterium | reverse complement strand
TTGAATTGATTAAAGACATAAATACGTGAGCCATCTTTATTTATTATCGGGGATCTTGCCCCCATTCCGGTTTCTGTCTTAAACCCAACTTTCCCGGTACCCATGTCGATTGATGTTAGCCAACCATAAGAATAAGAACTTGTAACATAAACAATGCCTTTACTTACACACAGACCTGTAACAGGATCATCAAACAACCATTCCTTAATTTTCTTTCCTGTGTTATCGATAATAATTACTGATTTTGTCCCTTTATTGGAAAGAATGTAATTTTTATCCACAGGCAGTGCATCTGTGGTATACATGGGCGTCTGACCCGACATGGTCAGTGAAAGCAAGATCATGAATAGGCCTAAAAGATTCTTCATGTATTTTTCAACACTATTTAAATTCGATTCATTCGTCCCTTATAAAACCCATTTTTTCTGAAATCTCATCAGCAAAAGCAACAACCTCCCGACCATATTCCTCCATCAATCTGTCAGCGAGCCTTTCAGCCGGTCCGGTTATCCATATCGAAGCAGCAATTTTACCGGTCATGTTGAATATCGGGGCGCCAATACATCTTATTCCTGAAAGTTCCTCTCCCATATCGAGGCCATAACCACATGCCTTAACACGTTCCAATTCGGTCAGATAGTCGGACTTATTGGTTATCGTTCTGTCTGTATATTTGGTAAACTCAATTTTAGATAGAATTTCATCCCGTTCCCAGTTCTCAATATTTGCAAGGAAGACTTTTCCTGGTGCAGAAGCATGCAAACATACACCCATGCCAGATTTAAGGATAAACGAAAAGTGATGAGACCCAATTACTTGTTCGAGAATCACAATTTTTGTTTCCATAAGTGTTCCCAAAACTACTGTTTCCCGCAATCTGTCGCGTAAACGGCGCATCGGCTCATAGGAATGTTCAATGATGGTAGTGGTTCCCAAAGTTGAAAGTCCGATTTTAAACATTTTGCGGGTAAGTGAAAAAGTGCTTTTTTGCCGATCCTTATACAGGTAACCCATCTCTTCCAATGAGCAAATGATACGATAGATCGATGTTTTGGAGTGGCCTAAAAGATTTACAATTTCCTGAATCGTTAACCCCATTGGATGTTGGGCGATTAACTCGATCATTTCCATTCCCTTTGCAAGAATGGGAATGTTGTATTTATTTTTAGGTGAAGATTCCATTTTCTCCATTAGTCAGGGTTAGTTCCTTATTTGAAATTAAGTTTCCTATTTGGAATTACAATACAAACGTATAGAATGAAATTTTTAATTCCAAATTTAAGACCTGTTAAATTTTATTCCATTTACTTGTAGCTGGTGGAAAGTGGCACACCTCTATTGTGAGTGCTGTATCATCGGACAATTTCTGTAAAACTGCTATTTTGGGGGAGATGGTCAAATAAAAGCAAAAAAGCTTACATCTTTTGTAATGCTATTACAAGTAATACGTCTTACTTTTGAATTAAAACGGAAACAGAATAAGCGGATGTTACCCAGTGAGTTTAAAAGATCGGTCTTGCCGCTAAGCAGCAAGCTCCTGCGCTTCTCCCTTCACCTGGTACAGGATGAAGAAGAAGCAAGGGATGTCGTTCAGGATATTTTCCTGAAACTGTGGCAAAAAAGGGAATCACTGGGTGGGGTTGAAAATATGGAAGCGTTCGCCATGCGTATGACCCGGAATCGTTGCCTGGACCTGTTGCGCTCAAAGAACGCAGCGACCGTTGGTAATCAGCGCCTAAAGCAGGAAAAGGAAGAATATCAAAATCTGCAAAAGGAAATCGAACTGTCAGAATCGGCGCTGCTGATTAGAAAACTGATCAGCCAATTGCCCGATATTCAACAAACCGTCATGTTTCTTCGCGATGTGGAAGAATATGAATATGAAGAAATTGCCAAAATTACTGAAATGAACGTGAATGCTATTCGGGTTGTCCTCTCGAGGGCCCGAAAGAAAGTAAGGGAAGAACTGTTTAAACAACAAGAATATGGAACCGGAAGTCATCAAATACATCCTGCAGAAATACTTTGACGGGGAAAGCAGCCTGGAGGATGAACGTATTCTGCACAACTATTTCCGGTCGGAACAAATCGATGAAGGGTTTCGTCCTTACCGGGACCTTTTTACGGGTCTTTCCTGTATCAAGGATCATGAAATTAAAATTCGTGAAGAGGATCTGATGGATCTTATTTCGGAAAATAAACATCAGGAAAAGACCCGCTACCGGCAATTATGGCAAATCGTAACAGGGGTGGCTGCAACGCTTCTGGTCACTTTGTCTGTGGTATATTATACCAACGATAAACCTGATTGGAAAGATACGTATACCGATCCTGATCAGGCTTATGCAACTGCAGTACAGACCCTCCACTTCGTTGCCGGAAAATACCGCGAAGGACTGGCGCAACTGAAGCCTGTGGCCAAACTAAACCAGGCGGTAGAACCAATGAGTAAAAGCCTCGATCTTTTAAACAAAGAATTTTATAAAATCGAAAATCTTCAGAAATTGAATACCAAATTAACTAAAGAAAAGCCATGAAGACACTCAACCACATAAAACGACTCCTTCTTCTGCCGGCGCTGTTGATATCTGTATCAGCCGCCGCACAAAAAAGCCCGGTGGATAAGCTTTTTGAAAAATATGCAAACAAGGAGGGAATGACTACTGTTAATATCAGCGGTACCCTCTTGGGTTTTGCCAGCAAGATTCAGGAAGACAGCCCTGAATCAGAATTTCTGGCCGGTTTAAAAGGGGTACGGATCCTTTCTGTAGAAGACGGGCAGTTAAATAAAACGCTTAATTTTTACGAAGAACTTGAACACGACGGGTTCTTCAAAAGCAATGATTATGAAGTACTGATGGAAGTGACCGAGAAAAATGAAATCGTTCGCTTTTTCGGAAGAAATGCCGGAGAAGGAAAATTTTCAGAACTTTTATTGGTAATTGGTGGTGAGGAGAACACCCTGATCAGTATTCGCGGAACAATAGCCCCGGAAAATATCGCAAAGATTACCTCGGCTTTGGATATTGATTTATCCATAAACACAAAAAATAAAATCGCAGACTAGTAATTATTTTTCTGGAGCCGTCCGGCACACTTGCCGGGCGGCTTATTAATTTAACAGGATCTTGTTACCAATTCCAGATGATCTCCTCCTGCTTCGATAGCCTCCAGGTTCATAGGTATCAGTTTGTGATGACGTTCGGGCAATGATTTTTCAAGACCCTTGCGGATACTCTCCATATGAATCACCGGCTTAGCTTTTAAATAAGCCCCCAGAACGACCATATTGAACGTTTTGATGTTACCCATTTCGGAAGCAATTTTTGTCCCGTCAATACGATATATATTGATATCGGTTCTTGTGGGAGGATGAACAATCCCGTTGGGATCATATAACAGGACACCATCCGGCTTCACAGTCTTCTCAAATTTATCCATCGATTGCTGGTTCAGGATAATGGCTGTATCAAATTCGTGGAGGATTGGTGAGCTTACCCGGCTATCACTTAGAATAACGGTTACATTGGCTGTTCCTCCGCGCATTTCAGGACCGTACGAGGGAAACCAGGTGACTTCCTTGCCCTGCATTACGCCAGAATAAGCCAGGATTTTTCCCATTGAAAGAACCCCTTGTCCGCCAAAACCGGCTATAATAATTTCTTCTGTCATGATCTTCAGTTTTAGTTTTTCTTATAATAGCCTTCAGGGGCATCCTTTTCAGCATCTTTCAGATCTCCTGGTTTGTAGAAGGGGAACATATTCTCTTCCATCCATTGGTTAGCCTCAACAGGAGTGCAACGCCAGCCGGAATTACAGGTAGAAACGATCTCAACAAATGCAGTGCCTTTCTTGTCGATCACGTTCTGAAAGGCTTTCTTTATAGCCTTCTTGCATTTCCTCACTGTTGATGAGGTGTGTACAGATTGCCGGGTTACATAGGAGGTTCCCGGTAATTGAGCAATCAGTTCGGTAACCCTCAATGGATATCCGTTCAGATCTACGTTCCGTCCATTCGGTGTTGTTGACGTGACCTGACCTAACAAGGTTGTTGGCGCCATTTGACCGCCAGTCATACCGTATATCGCGTTATTGATAAAAATAACGACGATGTTTTCACCGCGATTACAGGCATGCATAATCTCACCTGCCCCTATCGATGCCAGGTCGCCATCGCCCTGATAGGTGAAAACGACTTTATCCGGATTAACGCGGGAAATCCCTGTGGCTACGGCCGGGGCCCGCCCATGCGCCGCTTCTTCCCAGTCAATGTCGATATAGTTGTAGGCAAACACGCTGCATCCCACCGGCGATACGCCTATTGTCCTCTCCTGGATTCCCAGTTCTTCAATGACCTGGGCCAGTAAACCGTGAACAACGCCATGGCTGCAACCGGGGCAGTAATGCATCGTATTGCTGGTCATCAAAGCCGGCTTTTTTGAAACCAGATTTTCAGGTTTAATGATTTCCTTGATATCCATCATTTATCCTCCTATCAATAATCTTTGTAACGCGTCAACAACTTCACCGGGTGTAGGGACAATTCCCCCCATCCGCCCGTAATATTTTACAGGAACAGCAATTCCCTCATCAAATACAGACAGTTTCACATCTTCAACCATTTGGCCGGCATTGATCTCCACGCTCAAAAAGCCTTTCACACGCCTTGCCAGATCCGCAACCGGCTTTTTGGGGAAAGGATATAATGTGACGGGGCGAAGCAATCCTACTTTCAGTCCCTTTGCCCGGGCCAGTTCTATCGACTTTTGACAAATCCGGGAAGCCGATCCGAAAGCCACCAGTATATATTCGGCATCTTCGCATTCAATCAGTTCATACCGAACTTCCTCCTCTTCCATTTTCCTGTATTTCTGCTGAAACCGAATGTTGTTTTCTTCCATTTTTTCTGAATTCAGCTCAAGCGAAGTAATCACATGCCGCTCTCTTCCCTTCCGTTTTCCTGTTACCGCCCACGATCCGCTCCGCGCTTCAATTTCTGCGTCGGTTAAACGAGGCTGAAAATCGCTTAGTTCAACCTTCTCCATCATTTGTCCGATCGCTCCGTCGGCCAGGATCATGGCCGGATTGTTGTATTTAAAAGCCAAGTCAAAAGCCAGCCTGACGAAATCGTTCATTTCCTGTACAGAAGCCGGAGCCAGGACCAGTAAATGATAGTCGCCATGCCCCCCACCCTTGGTCGCCTGAAAATAATCGGCCTGGGAAGGTTGAATCGTCCCCAGTCCGGGGCCTCCTCTCTGAACATTCACGATTACACATGGTAACTCGGCCCCTGCCAGGTAAGAAATACCTTCGGCCATCAGACTGATTCCCGGACTCGAAGAAGATGTCATGACTTTTTTCCCGGTTCCGGCTGCCCCATAGACCATATTGATCGAGGCCACTTCACTTTCAGCCTGCAATACGACCATCCCAGTCTCATTCCAGGGTTCCCGGGCCATCAAGGTTTCCATTATCTCCGACTGAGGAGTGATCGGGTATCCGAAATATCCATCACAGCCACAACGGATAGCTGCTTCGGCAATGACTTCGTTCCCTTTCATTAATCTCAATTCTCCCATCTGTTTCTTTATTTTTTTTATTTTTTCAATTCCAAACTGTCTTGTGTCTTGATACTTGTGTCTGTTCTACACCTTAATCCGGTAAACGGTTATGCAGGCATCCGGGCAAACCGTTGCACAGTTGGAACATCCAATACATAAATCGGGGAATTCCATATAGGCATACTGATAACCTTTATTATTAACCTGTTTATTTTGTTTCAGTACTTCCTGGGGGCAAGCCTCCACGCAAAGGCCACAACCTTTACATTCTTCCGTGTCTACTACTACTGCGCCAATAACTTTTGCCATTGTTTTCTTTTTATTCTTACAAAACTATCTCAAATACAAATACTTGACTGCACCAAATGTTGCGAAAATCAAATGCTGTTCAGGATGCGGGTAAAAATGTTCCGGTGAATCCCCAGGTAAGAAGCCACATGCTGACGCTGAACTCTCGATACGATCTCACTGTGTTCTTTCATGAAATTTTTAACCCGCTGCGAAGCTGAAAGCGACTGCAGGGAATGAACCCTCCTCAACGCCTGGATATAGCTTTCTTCAGCCATGATTCTGGCCATCCGTTCAAACTCAGGACTTTTGTCCAATAATTCTTCGTATTCAGTTCGTTCAATGTAAATCAGTTCCGAATCTTCATAGGCGCGGATCCATTCAGAGGATTTTTTCCCGGAAGTAAAAGTATCATGACTACTCACGATACTGTTATCAGGAGTATAATAAAAGCGTGATATCCATTCCTGTCCGTTTTCTGAAATGTAAGTGGCATACATCAGTCCATTCAGTAAAAGTCCCATTCTCCGGTTCTGTTCTCCATAGTTAATAAAACTCTCACCCTTTCTTAACCGAATCGGCTCCCGCTCTGAAAAAAAAGCCTTTAACTGCTTAAGCGTCTGTTTATATCCCGAAATAAGCCTGTCTTCGCTCATCTTTTACAAACTAATAGATTAGTCTGAATAGTCTGCATGAAATTGCTTTAATCTTTTTTCCAGGTCGCCGAACTGATTGCGGCTGACAGGAGCGACACAAGCTCTGAGTCCTTCACGTTCGCTACCTGTACCTTTCAGCGTGATCGCGCTGACCCCATAATGGATTAACCGGTACAAAAGCTCGCCCCCTGTCATGCCTGGATAACAAATCGTGAAATAAAAACCATCAGCAACAAGTTCATCCCCGTCTTTATCGTACACAATTTCAAAACCATTGTTCAGGAACAGGCGCTTCATGATTTTAGCTTTTTCGCCATATTCCTTCACATCTTCCACGAAATTCAAGCTCCCCTCGTTCGCAGCCTTAAACATAGCCGCCAAGGCAAATTGTCCGGAATGGCTGGTCCCCGATGAGATCGCATATAATACCTTAAAGATATAGGTGTGTCCAAAACTGTTGCTGTGGAAGCGGGTTTTCAATTTCCCATAATCCCGGTGAAATAATGAATCTGAGATGACAGTGAGTCCGATACGCTGACCGGCATAAGAAAATATTTTGGAACTTGAAATAAACAAGACATAATTGCTGGTGTATCTCGCCACTGTTGGCTGATAAGGCGGGCGACCAGGCGAATAAAGATCTTTGCGGAAATCCATGCCAAAATAGGCCAGGTCTTCCATGACAATTGCATCATATTTTGTAGCCAACTCGCCAATAATCTGAAGTTCCTCTTCAGTAAAGCAAATCCAGCTCGGATTGTTCGGGCTCGAATAAATAATGCAACTGATATGGC
>JBDKTZ010000460.1:0-4760 GCA_039679975.1 Prolixibacteraceae bacterium | reverse complement strand
TTCCCTGGCGCCCGCAGCATGAATCGCCCGAAAACACCTATTTGTCCAATAAATTGAAATACTACCTGTATTACAGGGCATTGGAAGAGGTCTTTACTTATGCCAAGGAATATGGCAAAAGCAAAGGATTAAACGTCAGGTGCTATGTTCCGACACATTCCCTGCCCAGTTATTCTTCAATCCGAATTGTAAGCCCGGAAGCTTCTTTAGCTTCGCTTCCGTGTGTGGATGGGTACATTGCCCAGGTTTGGACTGGTACGGCCCGCGTTCCGACTTTTTTTAACGGTATACGAAAAGAACATGTTTTCGAGAATGCTTTCATTGAATATGGTTCTATGGAATCCATGACCCGCCCTACTGGGCGTAAGATGTTTTTCCTGACCGATCCGGTTGAGGATGCTCCTCGCGACTGGGCTGACTATAAGAAAAATTACGAGGCAACTTTTGCCGCTCAGCTACTGTACCCAATGATTGCCAACTACGAAGTAATGCCGTGGCCCGACAGAATTTACGAAGGTTTGTATAAAACCAGTGCAACCAGTGACAAACAGGAAAGGATACCACGTTTCTACTCTACGCAGATGCAGGTAATGATCAACACGTTAAACGATATGCCTTTATCTGAAAATAAAGTGAGCGGCTCGAACGGGATAGGCGTATTGATGTCAAACTCAATGATGTTCCAACGTTTCCCGACACATGCGGGATATGACGATCCGGATTTCTCCAATTTTTACGGGCAGATTTTGCCGCTGCTGAAGCGGGGTATTCCGGTTAGTACTGTCCACATTGAAAATACGGATTATCCCGATACCTGGACAGGCCTTAAAGTATTGGTGATGTCGTATTCCAATATGAAACCCTTGAAATCCGGATTTCACCAACACATTGCCCAATGGGTAAAAAGCGGCGGCGTATTGGTGTATTGCAGCAAGGACATAGATCCCTACCAATCGGTAATGGAATGGTGGAATACAAATGGTAACAATTATGAAACACCGTCAGCACACCTGTTTGAGTTATTAGGGTTTACATCGTCAAATCCTGAAACGGGCGAATATACCTGCGGAAACGGAAGAGTGTATGTTCTTCGCGAAGAACCCAAAGATTTTGTAATAAAGCCGGACAATGACGGAATCTATTTTTCCACTGTACAGAAAGCGTTTGAGACATTGCCTGATTCGGGTAAATTAAGTGTGAAAAATAACTTCTACCTTGAACGCGGCCCCTATATTATTGCATCCGTCATGGACGAAAGTATCTCACCCGATCCCCTCGTCCTGAATGGTTTATTTATTGACTTATTTGATCCGGACTTGCCTGTGTTGCAAACAAAGACGGTACATCCGGACGAACAGGCATATTTGTACAATGTCAATTTTGTTAAAGCTAAAAACAAACCTTCGGTACTGTGCGGCGCATCAAGAATATATGATGAAGCCGCAGGAAAAAGCTCTTATTCTTTTACGGCTAAAAGTCCCGCCAACACCAATAATGTTACGCGTATATATCTGCCCCAAGAACCGAAAGAAGTAAAAGTGATCAACGCAGCAGGGGAAATGGTTGCCGCCGAAAATTTATGGGATGAGCTTTCCCATACCTGCCTGTTGAAGTTTGAAAATGATCCGGGAGGCATCCATGTCTCCATAAAATGGTAATAACGAACGAAAGAACTTAAAGACTGACAGAAAGTTTTGGAAACCGGGTTTTGCCCGGTTTTTCTGTTTTAATGGAACACCAACAAGGGTGTTTTCACATGAAATACCATTTTCCGCGCAATGCTCGGGTTAAAGATCTGTGTAATCATATTCCGTTTGTGAGTGGTCAGCGACAAGATATCAATATCATTTTCTTCAATATAATTTTCCAGGTCAGTGAGAATGTCAGTACCCTGGATCATTACACATTCAATCTGCGCATCAGGATATTTCTTTTTAATCAGGTTGCTCAGGCTTTCAAGGCGGGCCTCGGTCCATTCTTTCTCGTTAGTATTGCTGATATGGAGACAGTATATTTTAGCATCAAAAGGTCTTAGCAGCCATAACAGTTTTTCGATCGATATCACATCTCTTTCGTCGAAGTTGGTGGCATACACTACTTTTTTCAACGAAGCAAGGTTCATTAAAGGGGCTTTTTCGGGAATTACCAAAACAGGTACCTTCGATTTATAAATGACTCCTGCTGTAGTACTTCCCATAATATCATGATGCGCTTCAGAGGGGCCTTTTATACCCATTACGATCAGTCTCGGCGGATGTTTTTCAGTGAAATAGAGAATATCATCTTCCGGATAACCCATTTTGATCATGTGTTCCGATTCAATTTGTTCCCAGTTTTTTAAGCCTATATAATTGGTCAGCTTGGCCAAAAAAGCCCGGAAGTTCTCATTTGCCTGTTCTTCCCTTTCTTTCATATGCTCATATAAGCCGGAATCGAACGCGACCACGTCAGAATAAGGGATCGTGAAAAAATCGGGCTGAGGAACAACATGGTAAAAAATCATTTTCGACTTAAGTTTGCGGGCAATTTCAAAAGCCATTAGTGCTGCCTTGAATGAATAAGTTGAAAAGTCGATTGGCACGAGGACCGTGTTTTCAGCTTTTATCATTATTTTTTCTTCTTTTCCCAAAAGCTTATCCAGGATCGGATAAGCTAGTTTTACATCCTTTTCATGAATTGTAACCCGCACACCGGTGGCCACAGCGCCCTGGATCAGATTCACATTTTCCAGGGTACATTCGATCCCTTCAGCTTCAAGTCTCGTACGTAAAATTTCTGCCTGGGAATAGGGCAGTAATGCGATGGTGATCAGTTTTTCTTCCATGATATCTTTTTTTGGATCAACAGGTTTTTATCATTATTTCGAAATTGACAGGCATTTGGTTTCACCGAAAGGCGATTTTCTTTAATAATATGTTTTTAAGTTAGTTTTATGTCATGCTCATTGGAACATCCATAGCCGCCGTTACTCCCAAAAGACGTTGGGTGAACCGGGATAAATTCCGCATCAAAAAAAATAAATAATAAAACACGAAAAATAATGTAATGTCTGGTTATCTTCGTTAATTAAAGTAATTTACAAAAAGAGATGGGACAAACAGCGCTTATTACAGGTTCGGCCAGGCGTATTGGCAAGGGAATAGCTCTTCATCTGGCATCGAGGGGGTGGAATCTGGCTTTGCATTACAATACCTCCAACAGGGCAGCTGAACGATTACAGGCAGAGCTTCAGAAGGAACATCCTGATCAGGAGTTCGTGCTGTTTCAGTCTGACCTGCAGAATCCGTTTGCAGTAGAGCAACTGATTGGCGGGGTTATCGGTGTTTTTGGAGGGCTAAACCTGTTAGTCAATAATGCGGCCATTTTTGAAGCATCCACCATCAGGGAATCGCATTTCGATTTGCTTGACAGGCTCATGATGGTCAATTACAGGGCGCCGTTTTTATTAACACGCGATTTTGCCAGGAAAGCCGGATCGGGTATTATTGTCAATATGGTTGATACGCGGATCACTACCAGCCAGTCTGACTATGCTGCTTACAGTTTATCCAAAAAAGCGCTTTGGGAGCTGACCAAACTGGCTGCCTATGAACTTGCTCCGGCTATACGTGTGAATGCAATCGCTCCGGGAGTGACTTTGCCTCCTGAAGACAAGGATGAATCGTATCTCTGGAATCTGGCCCGAAAAATTCCAATGCAAAAACCCAGTGGAATTGAACCAATTCTTAAAAGCCTTGATTATATATTGGATAATGATCATCTCACGGGACAACTGTTGTTCTGTGACGGTGGACAAAATCTTTGTTAATACAGGAAATAATGGCAAAAATTCGTATCAAAGACCTTTTGCTCCGGACTTATATCGGATTTAATCCGGAGGAGTTGATCAATAAGCAGGATGTGATTATCAACGTTGAAATAGAAGCGCTGATCCCTGAAGAAGCGTTACGTACCGACGAGCCTGAAGGCATTTATGACTATAAAGTCATTACCAAAGAAATTACCCACTATGTGCAGGAAGGACGTTTTAAATTGCTTGAAGTGTTAACCCAAAACCTGCTATCAATCATTATGAACGATGATCGGGTGATTTGGGCGAAAGTAGAAGTGGATAAACCACATGCCTTACGCTTTGCCAAATCGGTATCTTTTGAAATGGAAGCTCGCCGGTGAAAAACTTATGAATACCTGTATTGTCAGTGTCGGCTCCAATATTGATCCGGAAAGAAATATCAGCCGGGCCGTTGAAATACTCTTACATGAACTTAGCGTAATTCAGATATCTGAATTAATCAGGACAGCTCCCGTCGGGATTATCGATCAAGCTGATTTTCTAAATGGGGCGGTAAAAATTGAGACGCTCATGGAAATTGAGCAATTGCGCCTATGCCTGAAAAGAATTGAAGACCGGCTTGGCCGCGACCGGAGTCAACCGAAATTCGGACCGCGTTGTATTGATCTTGATATCCTGATCTGGAATGGAGAGATTGTTGATAAAGACTATTATACACGTGACTTTCTCCGAAAATCTGCTGCTGAGCTGGGATTCCCATGTCCCTGAGTTTCCGTTCTCATGGCAGGCTGTGATATAAGCCTGATGTTTTGTACGTGTTTCTGTTCCTACAGTTTTTTTGCTCCCAAAAAGAAATCCCGTTGTGCTCTGATCAGGTTCACATAGTTCATCAACAGATTCTTTGTTTCTGTGAGGATATTAAAAAAGAGGACAGCGTTCCGGGTATTGACCTCCTGAATCCGGATCC
>JBDKTZ010000502.1:0-10107 GCA_039679975.1 Prolixibacteraceae bacterium | reverse complement strand
AAGTAATGCCGTATCCGGTTTCCCTGAGCTTAGCGACCAATATATCGGCATTCGTCCTTGTGATGATCTGAAGCCTGACAATACCTACAGCCAATCTTTCCTCTATAATCAATCCGATATAATTGCCACATGCAAACCCTAATCCGTAAGCCACATAGGCCACCCAGTTATCGATATTCTGAATGACTTTGCTCATGGTGATCAGCCAGATAATCACTTCGAAAAACCCCAAAACCGGAGCGATCAGCTTTTGTCCTTTCGATACCATTACAATCCGCAAGGTGCCAAACGATACATCACTGATACGGGCCACAATGATGAGCAATGGCAAAATTACATAGGAAAATAAGTCGGTATCGTATATTCCCTCCATGGGTCTGGTTTTGCTGTTTTTACGAATATAGAAAAATAATCAGTGATTTAAAATTCACTTGTAAAATGAAATTTAATTCCCTTAAATTCATCTTGTGCCATCTGAAGAATAAATGGCGAATCGGCCAGGAATACATCTCTTCCTCTTTTGTCGGCAGCCATTTTCTGATGTTTTCTTTGCTTAAATTCTGTGAGAATTTTTTTATCGTCACACTCAATCCAGCAAGCCTTATGCATAGGAATATTTTCAAAGCGACATTTGGCATTGTACTCGTGTTCCAGACGATACTGGATCACTTCAAACTGGAGCTGCCCTACCGTTCCGATGATCTTTCGTCCGTTGAACAGGCTTGTGAAGAGTTGGGCGACTCCTTCTTCCATGAGCTGATCAACCCCTTTTGACAATTGCTTGGACTTCATCGGGTCGGCATTTTCAATATAACGGAATAGTTCAGGACTGAAACTGGGTAATCCTTTAAAATGAATGTCCTCTCCCGAGGTTATCGTATCTCCGATAATCAGATTACCATTGTCGGGTATGCCAATGATATCGCCCGGGTATGCCTCATCTACAATTTCCTTCTGTGAGGCCATGAAAGCAGTAGGACTGGAAATACGAAAACTTTTGCCTGTACGGATATGCTTATACTGTCCGTTGCGTTCAAATTTGCCGGAACAAATCTTGACAAATGCAATACGGCTTCGGTGGTTTGGATCAATATTGGCATGAATTTTAAATACAAATCCGGTAAATCCGCTTTCTTCAGGATTGATTTCCCGTTCTTCCGTATAGCTTGGACGGGGAGAAGGGGCTATCTCAATAAAGGTATCAAGTAATTCCTGCACGCCGAAGTTATAAAGAGCACTTCCGAAGAAAACAGGAGCGAGGTTGCCTTTCAGATATTCTTCCCGGTTAAATTCCGGATAAACGCCTTCCAGAAGCTCCAGTTCTTCCCTTAATGTTTCTGCGTCATTTCCAATGTGATGCTCAAGCTCCGGGTTGTTCAGGTTGTCAAACAGAATACCTGTTTCAATTTCCTGAACATTGGCATTGAACAGGTTCAGGCTTTTATTATAGATGTTGTATACGCCTTTGAAATCGGGACCACTGTTAATCGGCCAGCTTAATGGCCGGGTCCTGATCTGAAGTTGTTTTTCGACTTCATCCAGGAGCATGAACGGATCACGTGCAGGCCGGTCAAGCTTATTGATAAAGACAATTACCGGGGTCTTTCGCATCCGGCATACATTCATAAGCTTTTCTGTTTGCGGTTCTACACCTTTTGCCGCATCGATTACGATGATCACACTGTCAACCGCTGTCAGCGTCCGAAAGGTGTCTTCCTGAAAGTCCTGGTGACCCGGAGTGTCAAGAATATTGATCTTGTAACCCCGGTAGTCGAATCCCATGACCGAGGTAGCGACAGAGATGCCTCTCTGGCGCTCAATTTCCATAAAATCGGAAGTTGCAGCTTTTTTGATCTTGTTGCTTTTTACGGCCCCGGCGACGCGAATAGCCCCTCCGAACAGCAACAGCTTCTCCGTCAGAGTCGTCTTCCCGGCATCGGGATGACTAACGATCCCAAAGGTCCTTCTCCGTTTTATTTCCTCTAAAAAACCCATAATAACAGTTTGAGCTGCAAAAATAGGATTTTTAAACTATCCCATTGCAATCGCAGGATGATTTCAAAAGCGGAGAACAGAAGAAATCGTTATAAACATGAATGGAGACCCTGATATCTTTCTGGCTGTGAACGACTCAGTTTACAGCTTTGGAAACCCTTTTCCAGAATCGTTTATGAAATTTAACTCCATCGCTCCCAATGCGTTCATTATAACTTTTCATCACGTCGCGCGGCGAAAATTTATAGGTTTCTCTCTGTTCATACAGTGCAGGTACCTCAGGATGGAACTGAACGCCAAAGACATTCGGATATTTTTTATGTCTGATTCCCTCTATGACTTTCCCGTCCATTGAACGGGCAGTAACCTCCCACGAACTGTTGAGATTTTCTATCGCCTGATGATGTGCGCTTAACACCGGTGGTGAGATATTGGATTTTGTCCATTTGACTTCCTTCATAAAGAAACCATCAATTTCAAGACGAAGAGGATGAAAATTAACAGTCATCAGCTGATCGTTGTCAAAAATGTCCTGCCAGTAGTTCCGATGCAGGTTATCCGTATCGAGTTGTACAATATCCTGGGGACTGCCCACGCCATATAGTTCCTGGGGAATATCCTGCACCATTGTTCCGCCTGTGGCTACATTCATGGTTTGCATGCCGAGGCAAAAGCCAATGACAAAATACTTGGGGTTCCTCTCCAGAAACGGCGTGAAACTTGGGTTTTTGTTGCTTCCAAGAAGGTGAAAAACCAGTGAAAGTTCAAACAAATGCCTTTGCGGGTCGGTGACATCGGCGTATGTTTTCTCTTCTCCATATACTTCCGGTTGAATGTCAGGTCCTCCAAATAAAAAAACGCCTTTTGACTGGCTGAACATGATGTCGAAATTGTTGGTGAAATCGTTCGTTGTAAAAATGTTTTCGTTCATCAGGGTTCCTGTCAACCGCTGCAAATGGAATTTTTCCAGATTATTATCCCGAATATATCGGATAGACTGGGAATAATCATATTTTTCTGCGTAAAAATATATCCCTATAAATTCTGATTCCCCAACGAATAATATATGATTGTCGACCAGATATTTTATTGACTCGATATTTTCAACAGTAGGGTGTGTTATTAAAATATAGGTTTTTGCAGGATCATAATCAGAATTGAAAAAATTCTGAGCTCTTCCTGAAACAGTAAATAAAACGGTAAAAATCAATAAGAATTGAAAGAAGATTCTTTTGCTTTTCATCTGTTTATTTTTCCAATTTAACTGTGTATAACTTTCATATTTCACTGTCTCTCTTTTTTTCAGTACACCAACGAGATGGAACTCACCTGGAAATCGTCGTTCTTTCTTTATTCTCATGGTCGTTTCCTATTAAAACAGTATGGATACAATATCCGGCATAAACTTAATTGAAAAATATAAAAACTAATAAATATAGTACATGAAATTAATCTTTTTGAGAAGAATGGAAAAATATTTTTTTGAAATTACAACATATTTAAAGTTCAGACATTAATATCCCCGTTGATTGAACAGCACATATCCGAAACTAAACACGACAAACAGCTTCGTATTCTGATTGTCAAAATAATTCAGGCTCAGGCTTACAGGCCCCATGCCGGTGTGATAAACCAATCCTCCCATAGCCATTGTTTTAAACGTAGAGAATGCTTGATCGTTGTATTGAGCCCGATAGTTTTCAGTTTGTATAACTTCTTTTATCGGAGCAAATCCGTAGCCCTCTGCTCTGTAATGTAACTGCCCGGTGAGTTTGCCTATAAATTTTGCTCCCGAGGCAACATATTTTGAGGCTCTGAAATCGGGCAGGAAAAGAGTCTGACTGTATGGGACAGGCGCGAAAGCCGGAGCGCTTAATAAGGTTGACCGGTAGTTACTCATGATCTTTTTGTTGCTGTATAGCCCTTCGGCGAGAAATCCTATCGATATTTTCCTGTTTACTTTAAAATACTTTTCATAGTTGCTCTTCAGGATATAGAATTGATGATCCATCGAGTTTCGGGTCAATGTTCCGGAAGCCGACCCTGGTCGATAGGTTTCTTTACCATCGATGTATGTCAGACCCAGGAAGGACGACATGCCTTCGGTGGGAAACTGCTTATAGTTGAATGAGTTTTTTTCAAAGTGGACTTGCGTAGCGATTGCATCAAAATCAGTATTATCGGCTACAGTAGCCCTTTTAACTTCCTCGTTGACGAAATATTCATCAGAAGATGAAGAAAAGCTTGTCCCAAAAACCAATTTCCCTTTATATTTAACCGGGAAGCCGAGTTCAAACATCAGATTATTTTCATCTCTGATCACATACGGCGGTAAAACATCTTCAAAAAAGAACTCATTACTGGAGGCATAATAATCCCATCGGTTGAAAGTAAGGTACCCGGACAGATAGAATGGCAGGCTGCTTGGAAAGTCAATTCTTCCCCCCAGGTTAATTGAGCTGTAAAACCGGCCAAAATAAATGTTTGTACTTAAGGTGTATGCGCGGTTATTAAAAAACCGGTAATCCATACTCACGAAACCCTGGTTGATGGGCTTGGTGGAAATATTTCCTCCAAACTTAATTTCCATTGGTCTTTCCTTTTTTACTTTCAAATGAAGGTCAAAATAGCCCGATTCCGGATTGTAAATGGCAATCGGGCGAATTGACCGGATCTGCATATCAGCAACCAGTTTAAAATATTCCTTTCGCAGTTCAGCCAGACTTATTGTCGTTGATCGGTGTTTCAGGCTTTGAATGATATATTTTCGCTGAAGCGGGTCAGATACTCCTTCGACTTGTATGTTTTGAAACTTCAGCTCCGGCTTTCTCCTGTTGAATTCATCTCGTCGTTTCTGTATTTCGTGCAGGGAGACTCTCCTGTTTATACGGGTTTTTATGCTGTCTATAACGCTTTGTGCTTTGTTATAGCCGGCCTCTTCAATAAGATCAATTTTATCAAAGTCGAGCAAGCTGACATTGCTGAAAGAGGTCTCCAGCAAAACGCCTCTTTGAGAAGGCACGTTATAGTCTGTTTTTTGCATGATCAGATTTTCCAGTTGTGCCATAACGTCGTCTTCATCCGGTTTGCGGGCATTATTGGCGACCTTATGCCCGATGATAATATCCGGATTAAAAGCGGTCATGGCATTTTGAACAGGGAAGTTATTGACAATCCCTCCGTCAAAGAGAAGTGATCCGTCAATTTCAATGGGTTTGAAATAGAAAGGGAAGGTCATGGAAGCGCGGATTGCTTCTCCCAGGTCTCCGCTTCTGATTTCCATTTCCTTGTTATTGTATACATCGGTTGCAATGCACATGAAGGGAACAAACAATTGGTTGAAATTATAATTGCATACGGCCGTGGTTGAAGAAAACATTTCCATAAAAGCAAAGTCCATTTGTTCTTCGGGAATGAGATTAGTGGGCAGAAGCAGCTTTAATTTTTCTTCTTTCTTCTCCAGATCAAAACTAAGCCAGGCGGGCGTTTCCTGCAGCTTTTTGAAATAGTACCGATACTCTTCCTGAATGTATCCTGTAGCCCAGAATTTAAACTGTTCGGAACGAAACAGCTTTTCCATTTCTTCTGTCGAGAAACCGGAAGCATAAAGACCAGCCACAATTGCTCCCATTGAAGTTCCTGCAATATAGTCAATAGGTATATTATTCTCCTCAAGAGCTTTGATTACACCAATATGTGCCAGCCCTTTTGCTCCTCCGCCACTTAAAACCAATGCTACGGTCTGGGCATGAGATGCAGATAGACAGGTAACCAGCAGGAACAAAAGAATCAGATGCTTCATTTCATTGTAAACGTATAAGGGAAATGTTTTTTATGGAATATCAAATTTATAAAAATATAAGAACCAAACCAGAATAAATAAGAATGAATGTTTTTACCGATCGGTCTTCATCTTCAGTGAACGAAAACCTTCTCCCAGGATTTCACGGGTATCCATGATCGAGATGAAGGCGTTTGGATCGATCTGGCTGATAAAACGTTCCAGAATAGCAACTTCGCGGCGGCTGACAACGGTATAGATGATCTTCTTTTCTTCGTTGGTATACAGTCCGTTTCCCTTCAGATAGGTACCTCCCCGCTCAAGATCTACCAGGATCTTTTCCCTGATCTCTTCATGTTTATCAGAAATAATCAGCAACGCCTTATTGTAATTTGCTCCTTCAAGCGTAATGTCGATTGCTTTTCCGGTGATGTATATCACCAGCCATGAGTAAAGCGGAATTTGCCAGTCGCCAAAGGCTGCAAGTCCCAGCAAAACGATCGCGGAATCCACATAGATCATCAAATGCCCCAATTGTGCACCTGTATATTTTGCCAGGATCATTGCAATAATATCGGACCCACCGGATGTGGCACGCGATTTAAAGATCAGTCCGAGTGCAAAGCCGATCAGGACTCCTCCAAAGACGCACGAAAGCAGAACATCGGGAACCAGGGGGGCGTCCCCGTCTACCCGCAGATAGGTGATCAGATCGATAAATACAGACGAGAGCACAAATCCAACAATAGTCTTAACCCCGAATTTAGGACCCAGAATTTTAATTCCTGCAATTGTTAAGGGAATGTTCAGGATCAAACCAAACAATCCAATCGGGAAACCATCGGGCCAAAAAGAGAACATACCTTTCGTAAGGAAGTGCACGACAATAGCAACACCATATACTCCTCCAGGTACAATTTTGTGAGGCGTTATGAAGAAAACAAAACCTACGGCCAGGATGAATGAACCAATCGTGATAAAACTATATTCCCTGAACCAGTTTAACGTGAATAATTTTTCTCTGGGAAGAAATGTCATGACTTATTTTTTCTGAAAATTACCTTCTGTTAATGAGAAAATTATTGATTTTTATCAATGATTTCCTACGTATTGCCCGGAGCAAAAAAAAGGCCTCCGCCGGAGACCTTTTAACTATCATCAGAGCCTTATTAAACTCTTTTTTCTTTGATTCTTGCCTTTTTCCCCGTCAGGCTGCGCAGATAAAAAATGCGTTTTCTGCGTACGTTACCTTTTTTATTGACATCTATACCATCAATAAAAGGAGACGATACAGGGAAGATTCTTTCTACACCGATATTGCCCGACATTTTCCGAACGGTAAATGTCTTGGTTACACCAGTTCCTTTTATCTGCATCACTACACCTCTATAGTCCTGGATACGCTCTTTGTTCCCTTCCCTAATTTTATAATGAACGGTGATCGTATCGCCGGCGCTGAACTTAGGTAGCTTATTTTCCAGGGCAAATACTTCTTCTACTACTTTAATCAGATCCATTTTCTTTAATTTTAGTGGCAATATTACACTTCTGATTCGTGTAAGAGATTGCAAATTTGAACGCAAAAATAATAAAAATAAAACAAGTAAAGCTTGTTGCTGAAAAAAAATGAAAGATGATCAAATTATCAAACTGTTAGACAAAAAGCTAACGGCTGACAGCGATCAGCTTTCTGGCTAATGCACTTCTTCCTTGACCTTAAAATGATCGCCGGTGCTTTTTACGATTGCTTTGTACCACCACTCGGGATATCCCGGATGTTCCGGTGCAGCAGGTAATCCAAATTCATTCAACTGAAACTTGCCATCTTTTTCTTTCTTGACGTTCCCGTCCATATATTTAACCAGCAGGTAACGAAACAAGCTTTCCCATTTTTTAGTCACGTTGTTGGCTTCGTTCACTGAATATTCTGAAAGGAATTCACGCGCTTTATCTGCTCCTTCCTTTTCATAAAGCGTCTTTGCAGTCTTTTCGATGGTTGGGGTGGAATTTAAAAAATCAGTTTCCAGCTGAGCCTGAAGCTTTCGTATATGTTCAATCATGCTGTCGTAGCGTAGGTATGCCAGATTCGAAACCTTATTAAACGTCCAGAATGCTGAAGTTTCGGAATAGGTCAGCAGATCGCCGTTTCCTGCGGCAAAACATTCCGGTACACGGGTTATCCCGCAATACATGGGGACATAGCAGGTGCTATAGGTGTCGTCCACGCCGAACCAGAGAATACCTCCAACAGGATCGGGCAACCAGGAACGGCATTGTGCCACGAAAGAGAAGCCTGTTTGCTGGGTCGATATGGCCCGTTCATTGCAATAGGTTGCCGAATCGACTTTCCAGGTCAAGCCTCTCCAGCGATAGGGTAATTTGTAGGGACCGGCTCCTAAATCCCGGGTCATATCCAGTTCTGTTCCCTCAAAATGGTCACGCATCATTTCCATGACTTCTTTCGCGGTGAGCTTTTTGTCGGGTTTTACCCATAATGGCAGCCGGTTGGAAGCAAAGTGATGGTGATCTTCATAGGTTACATCGCCTTTGGCATAATTCAGGTATTGCTCCATTCCCGACGTCACCTTTCTGAATCCTGCCCAAACACGGGCATCGCAAAACCTGGCTCCTTCAAAATTGACCGGAGCATAAACATCCGAGAAGCTAAAATCCTTGTTAATGCCATCGTACCACCCTTTTTCAACGGCAAATGAGATGACATCCTTTGAATAAAGGCAGTTCTCCGGATCAGCAAGAGGGAACGTGGTAATGCGGGCCTGATTAGCATGACCGCTGATATATCCGTCAGGCACTCTCATGGCTACCCAAACGGCTCCTTTTTCACCTTCACCTTTTCCGATCATTTCCAGTATCCATACTTCTTTGGGATCGGCAATTGAAAATGATTCACCGGAACTGGCGTAGCCAAATTCCTCAACCAGCGAAGTCATGACCTGAATTGCTTCACGCGCTGTTTTGGAGCGTTGAAGAGCTACATAGATCAGGCTGCCATAGTCCATGATCGCCCCTTTCTGGCCGGACAGAGCTTCCCGGCCTCCGAAAGTCGTTTCCCCAATGGCAACCTGATGTTCATTCATGTTGCCAATGACGCTGTAAGTATGTGCCACCTGCGGGATCCTGCCCATCGGTTTACCGGTGTCCCATTCGACGATGTCGCGCATGGAGCCTGCCGGATAATCGGCTGCCGGCTGATAATAAAGTTCACCATATAGAGTATGCGAATCGGCAGCATAGGTAATCATTGTAGACCCGTCGGCCGATGCACCTTTGGTAATCAGAAAATTAGTACATGAAAAAACCTCTCCCCACCACACCAGACCGGCGAAAAGTATTACGCTGTATTTCTTGAGCATTCTTTATTTATTTTTATTTGTATGAACGATAAACACAAAGATAAATATTTAAGATTAAGAGACAAAAAGCAGTGAGTAGGGAAGCTGTTAGCTATTAGCCATGAGCTGTTAGCTTTTGGATTCAATTTTACAATTTGTAAGATTCACAATTTGTTAATTTTGCAATTTTTTTGTTCCCAAATTTTTTCACATCTTTCGAAATCATCAAACATACTGTTTATGAAGCTTCGCGCATTCCATCAGATGACATACGGCATTTACCTGATTGCATCCGAATTCGAAGGACAAAAAGTAGGATACATTGCCAATACCGTTTTTCAGGTCACATCCGAACCGCCTTTCATTGCCGTATCCTGTCATAAAAACAATGCCAGTACAGAAATCATCAGAAAAGCGGGCTCATTTTCGGTTTCTGCATTAAGGAAAGAGACCAGTCCGCAACTGATCGGCGATTTTGGGTTTAAGTCGGGTAGAGATATCGATAAATACAGCGGGCTGCAAATTATCCGTTCCAAAACGGGTGCACCAATTGTTTTGAATGATTCGGTGGCCTGGTTTGACTGCCAGATCAGGGAAATGATTGATCTCGGCTCGCATTGGCTGATGGTCGGAGAGGTGATGGACAGTGAATTGATTTCGGAAGATGAGCCGCTGACCTATGCCTGGTACAGGGAGAAATATAGAATCTTGTCGCCTAAAAATTCGCCGACTTACCTGGACCGGGATCAATTGGAGGAGGAACGGCGAACTTTGTTGTCTGAATCGGACGAATCGGGTGAAGTGAAAGCTGTTGCCCGGGAATACATCTGTGTTATCTGCGGGTTTACCTATGATCCCGCAGAAGGAGACCCTTCGGTGGGCATTCCTCCGGGAACTCCTTTTGACGAATTGCCCGAGGATTACCGGTGTCCGGTTTGTAATGCCACAAAAGAATATTTCAGAGAGACATCTTAGTCG
>JBDKTZ010000086.1:0-5478 GCA_039679975.1 Prolixibacteraceae bacterium | reverse complement strand
GGAGGAAACTTCGTAATTCCTTTTTTTTCATAAATTTGCTTTGCTTTTTGATTAATAATTTACTAAGTCACTTAGAGATTAATCACTTCAACCGGACATGCGTCACCATGTTCGGTTGTTTTATCGGATCACATAGTAAGCTTCATTAAGCTCATTGAATTGCATCCCTGTCAAAGTTTCCAGATACTCCAATACCTGATACTTGTTCTCATTCAGATCAAGTTTACCGCTGATCTTAATTCGCCCTTTATCCTGATCTTTGAATATCAAAGTCACGTTATAGAACCTTTCAAGTTTATGGGCGACTACGCTCAGCTTTTCATCCTCAAACTTTAGCATGCCATCTTTCCACAATGTGAACAAACCGGGATCTACCCGATTTGTCTCAAAGTTCTTCGTCTGCCTGTTATAGGACACCAACTGGTCAGGCTCCATTACAATTGGCTTTGCAGGAGAATTCGTGTTATTCGCGCTGACCAAAACTTTGCCTTCCACTAAAACCGTTTGGATCACCGGCTCTTCCTCATAGGCAGAAACGTTGAATTTTGTACCGGACACTTCCACTGCAATCGAAGCGGTCTGCACAATAAAACGGGCATCAGGATCTTTGCTGACTTCAAAAAAGGCTTCTCCCGAAAGCACAACTTCACGCCGGGAACCCGAAAAAACTGACGGATAGATCAATTTACTCCCTGCATTCAGGTAGACCACGCTCCGGTCGCCCAGGATCATCTTACATCTGTACCCTTTCGGAATATAGACCTGGTCGTAAACCTGCCCACCGGATTTATCAGATGAAACTGCAACCGTATGGTTATCGACCGCAACAGCATGATCTGCCCTGTATTCTATCGTCGAATTCTTTCCAAGCATGATTTCCCTGCCGTCGGCAAGAAGCATCACCGGCTTATCTCCGGGAGGCAGATCTGTCAATTCAGAATAATTTACAGGCGCCGCCGCATTATTGCGGAAAAAATTGCTTACTAAATTCCCCGCGATCAGAAAAATGAAAGCTACTGCAGCATAGCGTAAAAAAGCCGGTCTCAGTGTCTTCGAAACGCGTTGCGAAGGGGTCTGTTCCTTTTTCCTTAAAATGATCTCAATTAATTGCTTTTTCTCCTTCCCTGAAAGATCTTCATTTTTTAGTTTTAAAAACCTCAGCTCCTCCTTTAACGAAAGGATTCCTGCTTTTTCGTCAGGATGGCTTTCCATATAGCTTTTCCAGTGCTGTTCTGCCTGATCGTCCGGACGGAAGATCCACTTCAGGAAATAAGGGTCATTGATATAATCTTTCTTCATCTATTGTAAAATTGCTATATTATACTCTTGCCAAATACTATATGGTTATCCAGTCATAAGTATTTCGTCGTAAGACCGGGGACCGGACACGTAAGACCGGAAAATGGACACGTGAAGAAAAATCATCCGGTGTCCCTGTTCCCGTTTCCCTGTTCCGTTCCATGCCTTGTGTCTTGATACTTCACAGTGGAGGCAAAGCAAAAAACCGGACAGAAATCAGGCGTAATCTTTTATGCTTTAAAACATATCGTGAAAAGTTGCAGAAAACGGTCAATGAAAGTGACCTGTAATTTTTTGAGGATTCGGTACAGCTGCTTCTGCACGGTATCAGGTTGCAGTCCGGTCAATAAGCCAATTTGCTGATTGCTTAAGCCGGAATAGAATTTCAGGAATAACAGTTCTTTCTTTGCAGGCTCGAGCGATCGAAGTACATCCTCGAGCAGTTTCATTTTAGCATGCTCGTGTTCGTTGCTGATGATCATGTTCTCGGTATCAGCGTCAATGTCAAAAAATGGAAAATTACTGTCGAAAAGATCACCTGATCTCCGATTGGAATTCATTTTATGGATAATGATCCGCTTTAAGGCTTTAAGCAGATAAAATTCGATATTCTCCGGATCTGCAAGTCTTTCCCTGGAACTGTATAACTCCAGAAACAACTGCTGGATACTGTCTTTGAGTAGATGTTTATCGGCCGTAATTTTAGAACCATACCGGTACAAAACGTCAATGTGCTGGTAATAGATCCTTTCAAAAGCAGAATTGCTCCCCGACTTAAATTCCTTCCAAATTGTGTCCCGGTTATCAGTCATTGGTTTTACAGAAATGAAAGACCCATAAAAGTAAAACTATTCAGAGAATGAAAAAAATGCGGGATACATTCTTTTTACCAACATTATTCTTTTCCGTCACGATACCGGATAAGGTCAGAACTCAGTTGCTCCACAAGAGCCTGCAAGGCATGAATCGTCTTTGCCTGCGTATCTATAACTTCTTGCTTGGCTTTGACTATTTCACCCAGCAAACGCTCGGCTTTGTCTAACGTTTTTTTGTAATCAGCAGTGCCTTCTGCCAGGATCTTTTTCTCCAGCGGAGTTTCCGAGCTTCGGCTAAAAAAAAGATAATCTTTCTGTGTCAGGTCCTCTTCCAGCAACTCTGTAACAGAGATTCCGAAAAAAGAAGCGATTCGCAGTATTCCGTCGATGCCTGGCTGGGAGACACCATTCTCATAACTGCTCCATGTGGTGCGCGGAAATCCCAGACTATCCATCATTTCTGCCTGGCTCAATCCTCTTTTATTCCTTAAAAACCTGATATTTCCTGAAAAATAATTCATCCTATCTACCGAAAATTTTAGAACGATACTTATAAGTCCTGCTTTTTGTTTCGTTAAACGCAACAACAAAATTGTTACAAAGCATTAGAAAATAAAATTTTATCTCTCAGACACAAAGCTGCCCATCCAAAAATTCTTTACTAAATTACTACAAAATATTGGCTCCGGAAAACGATCACAGCTAAGGAAGATCCGGATTGAGATGTGCTGAGCAAAGAAACATATGTTATTATGACGACCAAAATCCAGTCATTTTTATCTGCCGTTTTTGGCCAATTCCATTTTCAATTCTCACAGACAACAGGTTACAGGAAATATTTTTTGACGAATTATTTGTAATGACGAATTTTTAGTCTTATTTTTGTTCGTGAAACGAGAATGAAAAATTAATCGATCAAACAGAAAATTGAGATGATTTTTACAAACACCATTAGCGATTCTTATCATGGCAATTTGTTTCACTGCGTGGATCTTCACTGCGCTCTGATTCGAAAGTGCAATTCCATTTGACCTTCAACAGCAAATGATATACAAATGAAAAGAAAGGATCAGCAAACGCAAAAAAGAGACGATACAGCAGCGATCGTTGCAGCAATGCAGGGAGTATCTGCATCCTATGTGCGCATGATCATTAATGGCAAGCGGAAAAACAAGGCTATTCTTAAAACCTATGAACAACTCAGGGAAGGCAAAAAGCGCCTCATTGAAAGTGTCAGGAATCAGCTTCCTTATTTAGACCTGTAACCTGCCAAAACATGAATAACCTGCGCATTCTTAACCTTCGGATTACTATGGGATCATGCACTTATACTAACCTTTTTTCTCATCAAAATGACAGATGGCCAGGGAAAAGGAGCTTTCAAAAATTAAATACAGAACAGATCTTTTTCAATGCTACAGAAATACTCTTATTTTAGGCACGCTGCTCATGACTGATCCGTTTATACATGCCACCGCCCAGGAGTTTCAGGCCGCTCTGTCGTTTAACCGGGATACTATTCCTGTTACTAACGGAACCATGGCCGCTCTGACGTTGAAAATTCAGGATCATGCAGCTTCTGCGCAAAATGATTTTGTAGAAATTTCGACCGGCTCTGTATTGGAACTTTTCAGCAGAAACATGATCTGTCCATTGCCCGGCCAGGGAAAGTCGCTCTATGTACCAGTAAGCATCCGTGTACCTGAAAGAACTGCCTCCGGCAAACTTTATCCGGTAAAAGCGACTCTGAATTCCCGGAACGGGAATATTCTGGAACAGGCTGTTTGTTATCTGAAAGTCATACCTTCAAGAAAAGTAATTTTATCCTTACCGCAGTCCGCTATCATGCTTAGCGACGATGATCATGAAACAGACATTCCCATTCAGTTAACAAACAAGGGTAACACCCCTCAGACTGTTTCCGTGATCGTGCAGTTCCCGTCTCTTCAACAGTGGCAGGACATCCTGAAAATCGCCCTTCCTCCGTTTGCCGATACGATTATTCATTTTAATAAAAGGGCCCGCCATTCATTTTATCATAAAAATCTGCAGCAAATCCACATCACCGGTGTGTATGCCAACGGGGATCCTTTGGGGAGGGTTTCTGTAAGCATTTCGGCGCGCAGCTCCACCCGGGACTACCGTCAACTTTTTGCTCAGGAAAATGAGCAGTCAGCTTACAACGGCAGGATTACTCTGACCGGACAATATCTTTTCACGCCGGCTGAAACCTGGAATCTTTCCGCAAACGGAAATATACTTTTCAGATCAGGAGTGCTGGACTATCAACTGGATATCACCCACTGGAAAAACGTCAATACCCACCCGTTGCTTGTCAGGAATACTTACCTCACCTATGAACACCTTCCAACCAGGCTGACGGCAAAGCGCTGGAGTATTACTGCCGGCAACCTGTCACGAAATTATGAGCAAACTGTTTCAGGAAGAGGGGTCAGTATTTTTCTGGCAGATTCAACCGGAATTAACCGGATTGAAGCCGGTATTGCACAGGGAATCTACAGCCTGTTCAGTCCTTTTGATACAGGCAAATCATGGTGCCCGGCTACTTCCCTGTGGGTTTCCTTTCAGCACCTGAAGAATAATATCCGATGGAACTCTTCCCTGTTGCAGCAAACGGCCCCTTACGAACAACGGGTGAGCCGGATCTGGAGCAATGAATTCAACTATCAGTTCAGTAAAGGGAATACGGTCACAATTACGGCAAATGCCGGGAACAGCAAAGCTACTTCCGGCGCTTCCCGCGACAGGGCGGGAATGGCAGGAGGCCTTGCATTTGATGGTAATTCAGGTCATTTTTCCTTAAACAGCAGCAACTTCTTCAGCACAGCGTATTACCCGGGGATGCGGCAGGGAGCATTGAACATGCAGCAGCGGTTAAGTCACTCAATGGGGAAACACGGAAGGTTAAGGTTATGGACAACTTTTAACCGGTATCAATACAACCCCAAACAGCTTCCAGGCACAGAAACCGGTTTTATCCGCCATTACGGTTCCACACGCGCTGCGAGCGGGCTATCTTTTCAAAAGAACAATCTTTTCTTGTCTTTTCTTCCGGAATGGAACCGGGAAAAAAGTAATTCGCTTACGCTGTATGCCCCCGACATGCCTTCCGTTCTCCGGGCCTGGGATCTGAACACAACGGTGAGTTATTCCGGCTTTCCTTCGCACCGGCAATTCTCCGTTTCATCTTCCATTGGTTTTCTGGGAAATACCTCTGATACAGGAATCGAACCCCTTCATTTCAGGAGCCGGCTGAACTGGCGGTTTCAATCCTTCAGTCTGATGGCGTCGTGGCAATCGGGCTACTTTTATCTGGGTGAAATGGCTTCCGGTATTTCAGGGA
>JBDKTZ010000381.1:0-19191 GCA_039679975.1 Prolixibacteraceae bacterium | reverse complement strand
TCCCTGAAATGCTTCAGGCCGTTCACCCGCGCCACATCGGCGTAGTGCTTCGGATCACCGTAGATCCGGTAGGTCATCAGGGGCAGGTTGTCGCCTTCCATAACGGTCCTGACATGGGTGAGGTCGGGCGAACTCGCCTTTTCCACGGCCACCCGCTTTTCATCGTCCATTGAACCGATAAAGCTGACTTTTGCCACGGCCCGCAGGGGAAGTCCGTCGGAACGGAACAACTTGTAAGTAATATCCATGGTCTCCAGACAGCAGTCAAACTTCAGCGTGCCCCAATAAATGCTCAGGAAACGCGGCCGATGCTGATCACCCTTATACTCCACCGTCAGCTTCTTAAACTCACTGAGCTGCGCTTCGATTCCCTTCGCATCATTTTTTTTGCCGTTGATAACTCCGGTGCTGTCGAACAGAAGCTCAAAATCGAGTTTCTGGGGTTCGATCTTGCTGAATTTCGGCATCTTTGCGGAGGTGCCGGGCGCCTGCTTGTCCGAAAATTTCACACTGATCTTTTGCGTGTAACTTTCCGGGTTCACAAGCACCTCCATCGATTCACCCTCATTTTTCCGCGACACATCGGCGTAGGATACGATCTTTAGTTTGGAAACATTATCGGCCATTATCGTTCATTTTTTAGTCTGATCAGTTCCATCACCTGTTCCACACACTCGGCAATCAACTCTTCCTTGTCAAAGCCCGATGAAGAGGCCTGCTGTTCAGCGGGCTGGTCCTGCTCCTGCTGATTCTGACTGACGCTTACGCGGATATTCAGCTCTCTGATTTCAATTGGCATGCTGTTAACTTTCAAGAATGGAGAAATAGTGATAACTGAGTTCGAAGGTCTCAATAGCCAATGCATTTTGCTCGGCATTGAGATCGGTCAGATTCCATTTTTTCGGGATCGCATGTTTCACACTCCAGGTGATCAGCGGCACATGTTCCCCGTTCAGCAGGCTGATGGTCAAATCAACAGGTTTCATGTCGAGAAGAAGGAATGCATTGCTGCACCACTTCTTCAGCAGTTCCGAATTTTTGATCAGCCCTCTTTTCAGCACCAGGGGTGCGAATTTGGCTCTGACCGGCAAAACATGCTCATACCTGTTTTCACCGCCCTCCTTTCTGGATTCGGTTTCCATTTCCATGCTCAGTCCGGAAACCGACTGGAACCGGCTGTCAATATCTTCCTCCCCGATACCGGAGAAGACCACCCGGAAATGAAAGCCGGCCGGTGGATACGTCTGTGTGCCGCCAGCCATGATGGTCAGCTGTTTTCAATAACAAGCCCTTCATGCGCGAGCTCAATGGTTTCGACGGCCACTTCGTTGGCATCGCTCTTCAGATCGGGAGCCTGAATTTTCACGGGCCAGGCATTCTTCACCTTATAGGTTACCACGGGCTCATGATTTTCGTTCAGCAGGCTGATGATCAGATCACGGCGTTCGATGGTATTCAGTTTGACGGTGTTCAGCCAGATAAAGAATGAATTGTCCTTGGCGAAGATGCCCCTCTTGAGGGTAATGTTACTGTACTTGTGAAGCCCGGGCATTTTTACTTTGTTGTACTCAGGACTGTTTCCTTCCCGGTATTCGATCACTTCATTTTCGATGGTAAGGCCGGTGACTTCGGTAAAGCCGACACGGGTACCTCCCCATTCTACCAAAAAATGGAACTTCGGTAGCGGATAATTTGCCATAGCTTAGGTTTTTAGATTATGAATTTGTTTCCATCATTTTATGACTAAAGCGAAGAATAATAAATTCGGAGGGACGGACGGCAGCCAGACCGATCTCGACGATCATGCGGCCTTCGAGAAGATCCAAAGCAGTCATGGTTTCGCCCAGTCCTACGGCAACAAAAAAGGCTTCTTCAGGTTTTGCGCCCTGAAGGGCACCGGCCCTCCACAGAATAATCAGGTAATTCTCGATCATCGCTTTTACTTTAACCCAGGTGTTCTTGTCGTTCGGTTCAAATATGAAGGGTTCGCTCGCTTTTTTCACCGACTCTTCAACCATATTAAAGAAGCGCCGCACAGGGATGTATTTCCATTCATTGTCGTTTCCGGCGAGCGTACGGCTTCCCCAGACCAGCACGCCCCGGCCCGTGAATGCGCGGATCGCATTGACCGACTTGCCCGAAGTATGGACATTCAGATCTTCCTGTTCGCGGCTGTCGATCTTCACAGCCGGCCCCAACACCGAATTGATGCTGACATTGGCCGGCGCCTTCCAGACACCCCGTGTACGGTCGGTTGCCGCATAGATGCCGGCTATCGCTCCCGACGCGGGAGCGAGTCGCATCAGGTCTGTGATTTTTGAGAGCGCACCGCTGAATAAAGGATGACTTTCCATGAGCGTTTTCTCAGACAGGGAAACCGCCACAGCGGCATCATCATGAATTTTTTGAAAAGTCTGGATCAGCCGCGTACGGATCTTTGCCTCGTCCATGGCGGTAATCACCTTAAGCTGCTCGCCTGCGACATAATTGGTATCGTCAGCAGCAATCTCCGTGTATTTGGCCTTGCCGATCCATTCCGATTTATCGAGCGATGAATAGGCCGACTTCACCGAAGCTGCCGTGTTATCATTCAGCACACCGGTAATCTTGCCGCTTTTTTCAAAGCCTATCAGCTTTTTCAGTGTTTCCTGCAGGTTCTTGTCCCGCTTTAGCACGTCGAGCGTTTTTTTAAGTTCGGTGCCCGCAGTCGACTCAAGAAGAGGAAAATACACGGCCACCGAAGAGAGGATTTTCAGGTATTCGGTTAGTTTTTGCTTTTTTACGGCTTCATCTGTCGCCTCTCCAATAACCTTCATGGTTGCATCCAGAGCCGGGCCGATACCGCCCGAATCGCCACTGATCGCCGACAATTGATCGCTGACCGATTTGAGGTCGTTTTTCGCGGCCTGAAAAATACCGAAAAGCGGGTCGGCAGCCAGTTCTGCCGAAAGGTCAAACACATCTTCCGTTCCCTTTTTAAAAAATTTGAGCTGGTCCCAGCTGATGACAGAAAGGAAGGAAGTCTTCAGCCAGGGATAATAGGCGGCGCCGTAACTGAGGTTATTCATGCCCACCTCCTGCCGAAACACCGAAACCGGGTCAAAGGCAAGGCCGGCGGCAAGAAAGCCATCCATCAGGTCCATGATTGTGAAACGATCCTGCAAGCGGGCACACTGTGACAGGGCGGTCTGCTGAAGATTTCCCATGTCGGTGAACCGGTCATCTCCCTCCATCGCCACGGCGTCGGGGAACAGGATCAGGGTGGGCTCGTCCAGTGCCGCCACCGCCTGAATTCCTTTTTCCAGGTCGGCCTTTTTAATGCCGGCAACCTTGGCGTCGCTGAAAATACCGACCGACACGATGTAACACTCACCACCGCCGTTGTCGTAGAACAGCCGCAGACTGTCGTAGAGGTAAAAGCGGGCACCGGCAGTGACCGAATCGGCAGCAGGCCCGGCCGGATCGACATAAACCTGATAAGTTTCCGGAACGAAAGCACCTCCGAACAAGGTTTCAAACTCCAGCAGTGAACGGATCTTTGCAGGGATCAGGTTCAGCGGATTTGCGTCCTCATCGGAAGCAAAGGCGGTATACCCGATAAAAGCGGGGACCGCCGTGGCCGCTTCCGCGACCGAAGGCGGGAACAAGGCCATTTCCCGGACGTACACGCCGGGTGTTTTGTAAGTAGTCATTTGCTAAAGAATTACTTAAGAAACAGCCATTTTATGAGAAAACCGAAGGATGATGAACTCGGCAGGCCGGACCACAGCCATTCCGATTTCAACGATCATCCGCCCTTCGAGGATATCCAGGGCAGTCATGGTCTCGCCCAGTCCCACGTGCACAAAAAATGCTTCTTCGGGTTTGGCTCCCTGCAAGGCGCCGTCGCGCCATTTAAGGGTCAGGTAATTCTCCGCCATGGCTTTCACCTTGGTCCAGGTCTTCTTGTCGTTCGGTTCAAACACAAACGGTTCGGTTGCTTTTTTCAATGATTCTTCGACCATATTATAGAACCGTCTCACTGAAATATATTTCCATTCATTGTCATTTCCGGCCAGTGTACGTGCGCCCCATACCAGGACCCCCTTGCCGGTGAAGCTGCGGATGGCATTGACCGATTTACCGGAAACACTCACATTCATTTCTTCCTGTCCCGGATCGTCAATTTTGACCAGGGGGGCTTTCACATAGTTCAGGCTCACATTGGCCGGAGCTTTCCACACGCCCCGTGCATTGTCGACCATGGCATAGATCCCCGCCACGGCAGGAGAAGGCGGCAAAATGACCTTAAACTTTGCCATCTCCTTTTTAATCATAGCGTAAATCATGCTCTGCCAGTGATAAAGGGAGGTATCGGGATTGGTGACTTCGACGGATCCCTCGGCAGGATACTTCCGAAGAACGGTACCATCCTTAATTTCATTGGCATCGACACCCGTTCCTTTTATAATTTTAATGGATGATTCATCCACGTAATAATCGAGCGTAGTGAGCAGCCAGGGATAATAAGCAGCGCCATAGCTCAGGTAGTTGTTGCCGATTTTTGTTCTGAATTCATCTTTAACGTCATCAAAGGGCACATTCCCCTTCTTTGCCGCATCGAGATAAAGATCGACCAGCACCACGCGGTCCATCAGTTCCGAGCTTTGCTTCAGGGCATCGGTGTATAAGCCATAAAACTCATCTTTATCGGTGAGCGAAACCGCGTCGGTAAAAACAAGGATGGTTGGTTCATCTTCTTTCCTCACGGCATCGAGGGCTTTACTCATGTCGCCTTTCGAAACCTGGGTGCCGTACTTTCCGCATGAGGCAATGTAGCAGGGGCCGCCCCCGTTGGCAAAATAAAGTTGAAGACCATAATACAGGCGGAATTTAAGGGTGTCGAACGGATCACTCAGCACTCCTTCGATCAGGAACACATTGTTCTCCTTTTTGATCTTGATACCGTCGTCGGCTCCGGTCTTAAATGCCACAGGATCGGGCATTCCAAATATTTCAACGTACTCTGCCAATGATTTGATGCGGACAGGTTTGGCAGTGAGATTCATCCCATTATAGGAATCATTCTTCGTATAACCGATGAAGGCAGGGATAGCAGTTTCAACCTCTGCGACAGAAGGAGGAAGCTTCGAAATTTCCTCAACATAAACGCCTGGTGTTTTGTAAGTTTTTGCCATAATACATTCGCGGTTAATTTATTAGTGAATATGAATTTCTGAATAGTATTTTTCTTCTTCAGCAATTGTTAACGCTTCCGTTTTAACCATTGTGTCGGAAGGGTTGGGCAGATCTTCGATCATCGTGCCATCCCTGCCCGGAACAGCCACGTCGGTGATCACGCCGAAACGGGTAAGGGGGAGTGGTTCAGTAGTCACGGAACTTTTATCAAAATCTTTTCCGATATACCGCCAGTGGGTAGCCCTGTTTCTGAAGCGGATTTCATATACAGGTGACTTTAGCTCGCCCTGGTTACCGGTGATCCGGTAAGCCTCCGCATTGCTTTTCAGCGCCAGGTGAACCATCGCGAAAGGAGCTTCACGGCCGCGATACAGAAAAAAGCGGATTTCGTCTGACCAGGTCGGGGATGCCGACTGCGCGTGCAGCGTATAGATGCCCTCGGGAAAGCGCCCCAGGTCGAGCTGAAAAACAGGGGAACCGCCCGGCAATGTATCAAAGGGAACAGTTAACACCTGTCCCGTTTCACTGACAAGGGTCAGCTCGGGAGTCAGTCCGGAAACGCCGGGACTGTAATTCACATGATCCATCCAAACCGGCATCCGGTCTCCGCCTCCTGCATAATACATCGGGAAATCGTCTGTCTTTTTCTCTTCCAGCCAATCGGATTCCACCGAGGTTTTCTTTTTGGTCCTGACCTTTGCGATGAACAGCTTTCCCGGATCGCCGGCCTTATTGCCAAGCACATCGCCGGGAAGATATTCTTTACCCGTCTGGTATACGGGAGGACTGACCGTAAGCCAGGGAAAAAGGAGCGGCATTGTCGCCTGCCGGTTGCTGAAAACAAATATGTTCCCGGAGTTGCCGGAAAAAGGGAGCGCCGTATAATTCCAGAAATCCATGTCTGTGAGACGGATGCTGAAGGTAAAGAAATCGTCGTCGTTAAAGGAGATAAACGGATAACGCTTCCCCAGACCTTGTTCAGTCCGTAAGGCCACCACAAAACCGGAAGCTGTCTGTTTAAAGATGCAACGATGCGAACGGAGCAGTTGCTCACAGGAAGTTGTCGGCCTTATTTCGAGGAATTCGCGGCAGTCATACTGCAACATCAACGCGGCTCTCTCGGCTACGGGCATCCGGTCAAAAACAATATTCGCCCGGTTCAGGGAATAGTGATGCAGAATTCTGACTTCAAATAAAACTTCAAAAGCGACGGTAACTGACATAGCCTGATTTTTATATTTACTGTGCCTTTTTTATTGCTCATCTTCAATTCGGATCTGCCTGATCACGCCCCTTACCGATGTTGTGCTTTCCCGCTCAATCTCCACCATCCTCAGCTTATAACAAACAAAGGGATGCTGCTTACCTCCCAGTGTACTCCACAGGTAATTGATCTGTTCAAAAGAAAGGGAATACAAATCAAGAATGATCCTGAAATTATCCGGTAAACCTTCAATCCCGGAAGCGCTGTTCTGAGGCGTAAACACCGGCTTCCCTTGAAAAAACCGCAGGATATGAGACAGATAGCGCAGTTCATTCTCATAATTTGTCATTACGGCAGTGATCACGATATATACATTCAGATTCAAAGGCGGATTTTTGTATACCGCTTCATCCCTGTTGTGTGTAACGTAACCCGGATGATTCTTCATGGCCGCTTCTTCTGAAAGATTGACCATGAATAACAGAAGATTGTTCTTCTCTTTCAGCTTGTTCTCCTCTATATTTACAATACTTTCCAGCTGAACTACCGGCGAAGGCACCGCATCCGTTGTTTTTTTTACCAGATCAATATATTGATTCAGTTGTCCGGTCAAAAATTTAAGGATCGGATAGATCATCAGGCAAACAATTAGTTATTAGCTGTTTAATGAGTGTCTAAATAGTCAATACGAGACTTAAAAGCTACACCATTTCTTTCCGGAAGGAACGATTGGTGTAAGGATCATTTTCCTTATGTAAGTTACGTCAAAAAAATAATACCTGAAGGTATTTTTTTAAATTTTTTTTATTCGATTCGCGTAATCAGCTATGGATCAAAAGTAAACATTTGAATAATCAGGAGTTTTTGTACATCCGGACAGCACAAAAAACCGGGTTCCTGCTTTGTTGGTGTAATAAATTGTTGTTTCGGGTGTGACAGCCGGCGCATCTTTCCATGTGCGCGTATTGTAGATTGCTTCGCCGTTAACTTTCAGCCAGGCGCCCATATCCATGAGACGCTGCTGCATAATAACCGGGATGCGTCCGTCGGCCGTGGGTCCGATGTTCAGCAAAAGATTCCCTCCGCGGCCTACCTTATTGATAAGAATGTGGACCAGTTCTTCGGAAGAAGCATAATCTTCAAAATTTTCATTCCGGTTATAGCCAAACGAGCCTCCGATTCCCCGGCATTCCTCCCAGGGGCGCTCAAACTTTACTGCCGAAGCATTCCCCGTATGTACCAGATCATATTCGGTTGTGTAGAACCCGCCGTGGAGGCTTCTGGTTTCCTTTCCCCAGCGGTCGTTAACCACGACCTGATCCTTTACGGGCGACTCATTGTATAACCACTGGAGGAAGCTGGTGCTTTTCAGCACATCGGAAGGATAATCCCATTCGCCGTCGGTCCAGAAAATATCGGGCCGGTAAGCCGTGACCAGTTCTTTCATTTGCGGGATCATATGATCGTCCACATACTTTTCGATGGTTCCTTTTTGATACAAAGGGTGAAACCATTCGAGCAATGAATAGTAATAACCCATTTTCAGTCCGGCTTTCCGGACAGCTGTAGTCAGGTCGCCAAGCAGGTCACGGTGAGGCCCTACATCGACTGCGTTCCAATTCCACGACAGCTTTGAGGGCCACAGCGCAAAGCCTTCGTGATGCTTCGAGGTCAGGACCACATATTTGGCGCCCGACTCCCTGAAAAGTTCAACTCCATCTATAATCAGAGTTCCCGGAACGTTCCTCCTTGAATCCCACTTTCTCTTACGGGCTTCTCTGAGCTTTTACTGAGGGTTTCCCTGTTTCAATAACGACCGCATTGCCACAGCGTTCATTCTGATAATGTGTGTATTACTTGCTTCTCCTAAAACATCGGGCTGTAAAGTACGCCTTCCAACTCAGACCATAATCGCTTTCAGCCGGATTTCCCGGAGCATTTCGGCGGTGGTCAGCTCCAGGTCATAAGCCGGTTTCCAGTCCCATTCCTCCCGCGCCTCGCGGTCGTCGAGCGACATAGGCCAGGAATCGGCGATTCCCTGCCGGAAGTCGGGCTGATAGTCAATCTGAAACCCGGGTATTTGCGTCTGAATGGAGCTTGTCATTTCGGCCGGGGTTACGCTGAAGCCTGCCACATTGTAACCGGTGCCCTGGCGAAGGCGATCCTTGCCTGCGTGAAAGAGCTCGGTCGTGGCCCGGATACAATCGGACATGTACATCATCGGAAGCATGGTGTCTTCCTTCAAAAAACAGGTATAGGAACCTGCTTTCACTGCATCGAAATAAATGGCCACGGCGTAATCGGTCGTCCCGCCGCCGGGGAGAGTTTTATGGCTGATAATGCCGGGATAACGTAATCCTCGGATATCCATTCCGAAGCGACGGTTATAATATTCGCCCAGCAGTTCACCTGCCACTTTGGTCACCCCGTACATGGTAGCGGGCCGGAGGACAGTTTTCTGCGGGGTATTCATTCGCGGAGAATCGGGGCCAAAGACCGCAATGGAACTCGGAACCAGCACCCGTACAAGTCCTTTTTCCCGGGCCACCTCGAAAACATTCACGCTGCCGTTCATATTGACATTCCAGGCCAGCTGTGGATTTTTCTCGCCCACGGCTGATAACACAGCTGCCAGATGGACAATAGCATCAATGTGATACTCATCCACAACTTCGGCGATTTTTTTGTTATCGAGCACGTCGAGGATGACAAAAGGCCCGCTTTCCACGACCTCCCGATTGATCTTTTCAGAGATATCTGATGCCACCACATTGGCATCTCCGTAGATTTTCCGGAATGCCAGGGTCAGTTCAGAACCAATCTGACCACCGCAACCGGTAAACAAGATTTTATTCATACAATTTAACTCGCTATTTAAAAAGCAGCACGGAACTCCATATGCCGGAAATTAATTATCCTGCCCTGATGGTTAAGGAACGACACACCTGTTCCTTTTCATATCCTGCCTTTGACCTATTTCAGCACACCTAATTCCTCACCGACCTTACAAAATGCCGCAATACATTTGTCAAGGTGTTTTTTCTCGTGCCCGGCCGACAGCTGGACACGGATACGGGCCTCCCCTTTAGGAACAACCGGATAATAAAAGCCGATCACATAAATCCCTTCCTCCAGCAAGCTTGCTGCCATTTTCTGTGACAGCGGCGCATCATACAGCATCACGGCGCAAATGGCCGACTGAGTGGGTTTGATGTCAAAGCCGGCGGCTTCCATTTTGGAAACGAAATAGCTTACATTTTCATGAAGTTTATCCTGCCTTTCATTAGTTTCCTCAATCATCTCAAACATCCTGATCCCCGCACCTGCAATCATCGGGGGGATAGAGTTTGAGAACAGGTACGGCCGTGACCGCTGGCGCAGCATGTCGATAATTTCCTTCCTTCCGGTGGTGAATCCGCCGATGGCTCCGCCAAAAGCTTTTCCCAGTGTGCCCGTAATGATGTCGGCTTTCCCCCGGCAATTATAGAGCTCGGTGACACCCCTGCCTGTTTTTCCGACCACTCCGGCCGAATGGCTTTCATCGATCATGACCAACGCGTCGTATTGCTCTGCCAATGCGATGATCCGGTCGATCCGGGCTACATTGCCGTCCATGGAAAAGACCCCGTCGGTGACAATAATCCTGAAGCGCTGCTCCTGCGCCTGGCGCAGGCATTCTTCCAGTTCCTCCATGCTGCTGTTGGCATAACGATAGCGCTTCGCCTTGCAGAGCCTTACTCCATCGATGATCGACGCGTGATTGAGAGCGTCCGAAATAATAGCATCTTGCTCGCCCAGCAAGGGTTCAAACACACCTCCGTTAGCATCGAAGCATGCAGCATATAAAATGGTATCTTCTGTTCCAAAAAATTCAGCGATCTTTGCCTCCAACTGCTTATGCAGATCCTGGGTTCCGCAGATAAAGCGAACCGACGACATGCCAAAACCCCGCTCATCCATTGCTTTTTTCGCTGCTTCGATGAGCTGTTCATTGTCTGACAGCCCCAGATAGTTGTTCGCACAAAAATTAAGGACCTCCTGTCCTCCTTTTACTTTAATTTCTACATTCTGAGGTGAAACCAAAACCCGCTCATTTTTAAACAGCCCCTGGTCATGAATGGAAGCCAGTTCGCCTTGCAGATAAGCCTGAAATTTCCCGTACATAAGCTAACTCTTTAATTGTTTTATTTACGTTGTTGCGAAGAACACTGTCCGGAATTACCAGCGGACAATGAATTTCTCCGTAAAGATCACAATTATTTTGTTTTCATATACGGGGGAAAAGTCATAGAAATAAAGAGATACGAGCTGCTTTTGATAATTTGAAAGAGAAGCATCCCTGTTCAGAGTCAATTTAATTTGTCAACAGCTTTCAGACCATCAAAGTAAAAGCAAAAAGAGGAGATGCATACAGAAAAAAAATTCAGCTCCCGGAGTTTTTTTTAGTATTGTTTGACGCTGTTATCCGTAACAACAAAGACCATCTCGCTGAGATTACCGGAACATATTTTAGACGAAATAAAGATGATAGCCAGCAAAAGGGATGTTCCGTATCAGTCGTTGATTAAAATATTCCTAAAAGACCGGATAAACCCATAGTTGAAGCATTAAGTAATTTATCCTTAATGCTTCAACTATGGGTTCCATTCTTCCGATCACCTTGCTTCAGTCTCCGAATCTTCTGTGGATTCATTTCTCTTTCCTGCGCTTTCCTTGCCAGAGAACAGCTCACCAAGGGAACTGTCCGGGGTGATTAACCTATAACAGGAAACACTCTCACTTTTGTGCATGGTGTAGGAATGCTCGTTTTATTCTTTCAATACCTTGATGTTGGATTCATCATTGATTTAAATACAGCATATGGGCATGTAACTGATGTTAAATACACTGGATTCTGCAAATTTCCTGACGGATGAAAACACTCGAACGGAGCACCGTAATCTTCTCCTTTACGGAAATCATTTAATCGTAAATCTTCAATGTATTCGGTTGCCAGTTTTTGGGCGATACCATAATCAAAAAGGGCAATTGCATAACAAACCCAACCCGTGGGAGTACCCCAATAAGCCCCGTTTTGATAAGTATTTTTTGACGCAGAGGAAACTTCCCATGCAGTCATTTTGCTAAAATCGTCTTTAGTTAAAATATGCCGGATATTACCTTTATATGCTAATACTCCGGACTGAAACGCTTCTGCAAGGAACTGACAGGTTTTCTTCTGCATTTCGCCCTCAATAATACCAAGGTAGACAGCAAATGCTGTGCTCCACACATCAGGTTGATTACTTTTACCTGTCGATGCCAGAAGCATTCCTCTTTGATCATAAAACAGGATTGGAATATCTTTTTTCAAAGTTTCTGCTATGCTCCTGTACTCTGCGGATTTCAAATCATTGTTCATTTTTTCAAAAAGATAGGCAAGTTCAACTGAAGCCTGATACTTAAGTATTGACGGGAAACATAAATCCCCCGTTATCTCAATCGCATCTCTGAACCCAAAATCCACTCCTCTCAACTTTTCAGTAGTATGGACAATTAAACTACCCATTTTCACCGGAGGAACCTTATATGCCATTTCCAGCCTGTTAATCAGAGAAAATCCATTAATTTCAGTAGAAAGACATTCGTAGTCAGATGACTGTTTTATATAAAAACAGGCCATATGAATAAAATAAAAGTGATCACAATAAGGCGGAAATGTGCCCCATTTAGGATCCCCCTGATCTTCATAGCTATATGTGCCCGGAAAATAAACCGGCAATCCATCATCAATCCGGATATGATCTGCAACAGATCCCAATGGAATTATACAGCCGCCTTTAGTAATCATCGTCTGGTCGCATTGGGTAGAAGCGACTAGCTTTATCATATGTTTTTGCTCATCTGTTGTAATAAGCCCACTCTCCAGCGACATGGCGTAATCACGGATCCAAAACGAAGGATAACAATCCCTGCCCCCTGGGCGAATAAGCGTACCTCCTGTATTGTTTGCCCCAAAATTTGAAGAAACAACCTGCCCTGGTAAAATTCGGGAACTTTCCAAAACATCTTCAGTTATTCCTTTAAGAAACTGAAGGTCTTTGGAGCTTAGAATCTGGGGTGAGTCATTAACCTTCTGCTGAGCAAATACATTATATACAGGCAGCAAACAAACAACAAGGGTTATTACTTTTTTCATAATGAACTATTTACAAAAGATTATTTCAATTAAATGCATTCCATTATAACACAAATTTCGAATGAAGTACAAAACTATTACCTGCTATTTCCCAATCATCAGTTTTTTCATTTTATCTTTTCAATTTAACTTTCTGCAGTTTGCATTTCTCTTCAATCGCCTCACAGACCTTAGATTCCCGCTTACCATTTGCCTTTGTGAGTAAAACGTTGCTCTTAGTCCATTCATTTGTTTGAATTTTACAGTTCTATCCTGTCTGAAGTCCAACTATCCACAACCACACTTACATTTTGTTGATCAATGCGTGATGAGAATTCAAATTTTATGATTTTTTTATCTCCGGGCATGAGCGTTACATAATTATCAGAATAATGTACCGGAAGAACTCTTTTCCCTGTTTGTTTGTCAAAAACTTTAATTCGGTTAAAGAATGAAATGTTGCCGGAAGCTTCCAGTTTTAGCGTATATGAATAATGATCTCCTTCCTTGTTCAACAGTAAAGAGAATTCCGGTTCGGTAGCAGGAAGCTCATTCAATTGAGAATAATCCTTATCCTTTGTGGTCAGCCAGTATATGTTATCCGTAACTTGAACTAATTTATTGAGCAATGTCAATTTTAAAAAATATACCCCATCTACACCTATTGGTTTTGGAATTTCATACATCACATTTACAGTATTAGCAAGTGCATCAGATTTGCCGTCCGTTTCCCAAACTATTTCTCCCTTTAAATCATATAACTGTGCCTTGACTGTTAAGCCTTTGTAGGAATTGAGCGATGAGTTTATTAGTTCGATTCTTTTGCTAACTAAATTATAAATAGGGTGAAGAGGTTCTGACCCCTTTTTTATTCCGTAAAACACAGCGTTTACATCCAGGAACCAATCATAGGCTTGCCCCCTGAGTGCAGTCCATGGGTTTTGTGTTTTCCAAAGAATAATTCCGGTATACCAATTCCACATTTTCGCAGCCCTTCCCTCCATCAAGGAACGATATTGTTCATAATTGACAACTTGCGTAAGTTTAACATATGTTTCTATGTCCTTAATTTCTCCATAACGTTCCAATTGATTTGCATATCCCAAATTTAAATGATAACTCCAGACATAATTACGGGATAATCCCTTAACCGGAAACTTAACAAGATCCCCATCGGCCATTATTTCACGAAGTGTTTCGATTTCAGGTGAACCAACTGATCCCATTTCAGGATTAAAAGGAATGTGTTTGGAGAAGAACCATTCCGGCTCTTGTATATCATGCGGACCATCAAATCCTCCACCATTCAAAAGAGGATTGGTAGAGTGACTTATGAACAACCTGTTAGGGTCAAGTCTTGGGAAGATCTGATTCGTTAGTATTTCATTCAGGTAATCAGAAAGCGGAGCTTCGTTTGCTCCGCACCAAAAACACAAACTGGGATGGTTTCTGACCATCTTAATCTGATCCATCGCAGACTCCAAATAAATAGTCTGATTATCAGGATATTCACGACGACGAACTCTGCTTTCCAGTTTCATTGGATCATCCCAGGCGCCAATAACATCTGCTGTACCCCAAAGATCCTGGAAAACAAGGATCCCCAACTCATCACAAGCATCATAAAACTCCGGACGCTCAATCATTGCACCTCCCCAAACCCGAATCAATCGCAGATTCATATCTGCATGGAAACGAATCTCCGCCCGGTAACGTTCAGGCGATAACCGAAGCAGCCAATCAGAGGATATATAATTTCCACCTGTTATATAAATCTTTTGCCCGTTTACATAAAACTGACGACCTTTATTTTGGGAAGATATTTCGGAACTTATTTCTCTGATACCGTACCGTAATTCATGCAAGTCGCTTGTACTGCCGTTAATCTCAAATGATATTTTCATATTATACAAATCTTGACTGCCAATGCCGTTTGGCCACCATAATCGGGGATTTTTAATGATTAAATCGTTAAAGGCAACTTCGATTGTTCTATTTGCGGGGATGATCACCTTACGTGTTATTTTTTGTCCGTTGGTTTCAATGATCAATGATCCTGACTGCATTTCATTGCTTGTATTTTCCAATTCAACCGTTGTTTTAATGTAAGCGTCTTTTTGCGGTCCCTCCACCTGGCGAATTCCAGGAACTCTCGTTACTACATAGGGATTTTTCACTCTTACGGACCTAGTCGTTGTAATTGAAACCTCATCCCAGATACCTGTGTTTCTGTCCCGAATAGGACGGCACCAGTCATAGCCGGGCATATATTGCATCGTGTTATCGTGTCCTATGGTTCCATCACCGCTTTGTCCGCCGTTGGGATTACCCGGATGAGTCGGAGGATACACAATGACTGCCAACACATTCGCTTTGTCATTTCTAATCCACGGTGTTATCTCAAAACTTTTACGTAAAAACATCCCCTCATGAGTCGTATTGTTTATCCGCCTCCCATTGAAAAAAAAATCAGCTTTGTAATTAACTCCCCTAAAATTCAACCAAATTTTTTCTCCTTCAGAAATTTCTTTTACAGTAAATTGATTGAGAAAACAAAAGGTGTAAAAATCTGCCCCGCAATGATACAAATCCGGTATTAATTCATTATTCATTCCAAATTCCGGAACAGGAAACATCTTATTTTCCAGTAATGTAGTCAAAACTGTCCCTGGAACCCGTGCAGGCATCCAACCGACGGTATGATCCGGCGGAGGTGTGATCACCCATTCAGGAGGAGACTTTATAGCCCAACCTGAATCGGCCTCAATAGGAACAGAGGTGAGGATATTTCCATCTACTTTTATCTCATTTGCCCGCTTAGCCATCCAATTGTTGTGAACTAATGTCTTTTTTCCTATTTCAGGAAGGAATAAGGGATCAATATTTTGCGCAAACAATACATTACTTACACTAAAAAAAAAAATCAAAAAATAACATAAATATCTCTTTCCTTATTTTCATTATTCTCGCGTTAACAATCTGTTATCCTGAATTATGTGTGGTATTCAACCCGATACTATTTTTTATACCAAACGGAGCAGGTATTACTCCAAAACAAACCATATTGTCCCCTGTGCCGGAACTTTTACCGGGAGAAATAACTCACATTTTTCGTTTAATTCACATATTTCCGGGATACCCTCATCCTTTATTATAGTAACATTATTTTTTAATCCGGTGTAGTATAAAGGTAACCTGAGCTTTTTCTCAATTTCTCTGTCGGTTGGATTAAAGACAATGACCATTCCTTTATGCTTTATAGAGGAGTTTACATGGAGGATACAATCTAAATCGCGTCCGGTGGGACGACTGACATGGATAATTTCCGAAGTTAAAATGTCGCGGTATCTTTTAAACCAGTTGATCCATTTTAGTACCATTGCCTTGGTCTCAGAATTATCATACATGCGATTTCCCCGGATGCCTAGTTGACAACCACTTGCCAGATATTGTACCAGTTGTTGTTCGTAACGTTTAATGTTCTTGTTTAATGGTTCAAGCCCTATCCGAGGGTCGTCTGAATAAAAGCCGACAAGTTGCAATGTCATCCAGCCCATTGTAGGTAACTTATACCAAGTGCCGTCATAAATATACTGACGCCCCAGTAATAACTGTTGCTCAGGCGCCAAATTTGCACTTGCTTCACGATAACCCATTCCAGTGCAACAACATCCGTTTAGAAAATACCAGTCAGGAAGTGCAACATACATTCCGCGCCGTTGGGCTTCGTGAATTATATCCACTTGTTGTATCCATTGATTCCATTGTGAATCTGCCAGTCCACGATGATACTTATGGACCTTAGAGGCACATGCATCACCATGATAGGGACCATCGGCACTATAAGTCATGAATCCTGACCGTTCATAAAATTTCCACATTTTGGGATAATAATCATCCCTCCAATTGCTGGCAATACAGACGCTTTGGCCGAATAAGCTTCCCGGTTTTTTCGTCTCGGGATCAATGCAGTCCACTTCTTGCCCACGCCCTTTGGAAGCTACCTGTAGTTCATAGCCAGCCATAATAATCCCACGTTCTTTTGCATATCTGCCTATAGTCTCCCAATGATTAAGATACCTTTCATCCGTATTATCATAGCTGATCCCTGGCCATGGATCAATTGTCAGTCTTTCCATACCCAGCTCCTGCATTTGATCAATCAGAAATTTTAATTTTTTTTCATCGTCTGACGTAATAGACGCCCCGATCAACGACTCGGTTACTTGCGGAGCTAGTTTCTTGTACATTCTGCGTTGCCCCAAAGACTTCCTTTCCCTGTCATCATTATCCTGAAGCAGTTCAAATGTAATATAAGATATGAAAGGCGACCCTGATTTAATTATTGTATTCGGCCCCATGGGTAACTTGCTTATTAATAAGTTACGATGTGGAAAATCTAAACAAATATCTTCGGCCGCATTTTGTGTAGCCCATGTATTATATTCCGGATCAACCTCCCACTTTGTCGTAGATTGTCCGGCCTGATAAGCCTTTGGGACGCCATTGAAGTGCAAAATTCCGCTTCCTGTCTGATCCCAGTTCGCCAAAGCAAAAGAGTAATCACTTTCAACATGCATCCGTTTTAACTGGTCCTGATTTATTGCCAGTATTTCCGTTTCCATTTCGGTTAATTCTATTTCCTTTTCACTGTGGTTAATTACTTCTACCCATTTTGTGATAACCGGAATCCCTGAATAAATTTCATAGTTTACTTTTACTTCAATATCCTGTACTGTATCCATTGATGTCTGAGCCCCGTAAGTCATAACCACACGTAACCCCTTTGCAGGCCAGGGTGTGCTTAAAGCATTATATTTTTGCCTCCAGGGATAACGTTCAATTGGCATGGAAGTTTCAACATTCTTTAATACGAAAGCCTGGTGATTTGATTCCAATTGTGAATACCAGCTATCCAAGAGATAAGAATTTTCAGGTTGTCCTTTCAATCCCCCTACTTCATACCAGACACTGTCAAGCCGAATACGTGCTTCGGGCTTCACTGCCCGAATATATTCTGCACCATTAGATAAATTCCTATAACTCACGCATGCAATATTATCCGATATATAAAAAGTGCGGCTTACCAATCCATTTTGTAACTGAATAAGAGACGTCAATCCATCTTGAGATTTTTGTACAAAAAGTTTGCATGGCTCGTCAATATTACTTATTAACCAATCATTTGAATTTAAAATCTGAGGTAAAAGAGATACTATTTCTTTACCTAATCCAGGGGCTTCAAGACTGTTGAACAATGCTTTTCGCCCTGACAATATTTTCTTATCTGTTTCTATTCTTTTTTTATAATTAACTAAAAAATCAGTCTTTGGATTGAAATCACCTTTATCAAATGTACTACATCTTATTTCATAGATATCGCCTTTGAAATTATCATTTCCATCGATATTACATCCTATAGAAAAACCGGGAAAAAAAGCAGCTGTCCTGATAAAATCAGCTGTCTTCATGCCATCAAGCCATACGGAGCCATTGACCCCATCGCACACAACTGCTATATGTGTCCATTGGTCTCTAATGACATTTCCAATATGAACGGTAGCAACACTCCCTGAGGCCAATACCCATTGATTTCCTATCTGTCCAATTCGATATCCTTCAGCTTTATTACCATTTGATGCCACAACATTAATCTTGTTTTGATCATTCTGTCCCGCAGTAAGAGCTTTTACCCAGACCTCAAAAATCAGATTATCGGCGAGATTACCCAACACCCCTGAATATATAAAACCATCGTTTTTCCCATTAAAAAGGATTGATCCTTCTCCTTTGTTTGCTTTTTCGTCAGGAGCATCAGCATAAAATACGGGATGTCCTATAGCCTTAATTTTTACTCCGGAATTTGTATCAGTGATTTCATTTGGCACCGCGGCATAAGAAATATTGCCGACACGTCCAAAATTAAAATGAACTATCACCTTTGTCTTAGCCTGAATGTTAATGCTGTTTAACATTACAAATAAAATTAAAATCTTTTTCATATGTTTCATTTCAAATTAGCTGTGTATAATTTGCGTACTAAACTTCATTGCTTTCTTCAAGAACATCAACGTATGGAACTCGCCGAAAAGCATTGGCTTGGGCGTAAACTGCAGTGTTCATGGCTCGTTTCATACATGTAAATTTTCCATATTAAACTAATGATCAATTTCGTATTGGTTGCAAAACTTTTCGTTGAGTTCACCAGGAGTTTGGAATTCGCTGTACGGATTTTACTTCGTTCAGTTCACTTCGTGGATTCCCGTGTCACTCCAATTCCCATAAAAATTTATTCATCGCCTTTTGTGTTGGAGAGGACATGCTCGTTTCTTTTAGGGTGCAGGATATATTTCAATCAGGCGTACTCCCATCGCTGGAATTTCGAGTACAAAATGAAATACACCATTTTCTATATTCCATTTGTCAGTTCCGGCAACCTGCCATCCTGATGCAGGATTTAATCCTAAATCGGGCAGAGAACAAGAAAAATCTTTTCTGGTTCCCGAATTTTCAAGGTTAAAACAATTAATAACAGAACTATTTTGTGAGGACAATGTATGAATATGGGTTAACTCATCGATACCATAAAAATCTCCACGAACGAAAAAAGGTTTGAGCCGAAGATAAGTCTGCATTGCTTTTTTCTGGGCTT
>JBDKTZ010000375.1:0-14973 GCA_039679975.1 Prolixibacteraceae bacterium | reverse complement strand
GTCCGGCCGCCGAACCTGAAGCGGTTGCCCTCTATTTTGTTGAAACTGTACATGTAAAAATAAGGACCGATCTCGAAGTTTCCCACATCTTTATACCCGAATAAAAACATCTGGATATAATCGAACACCGTTTTGATAACCGGTACATTTTTAAGCGAATCGACCATGGTGTAAATTAAAGCTTCCCTTTCCTGTAATTGTAACGGGCGTAAACTGTCCCAGTGCTGTTCACTGTATGTGAATGCATCGGGCGAAACGGAAACTTCCTTTTTTTGATCCATGATCTTTTGGGAAGCAGACTCAAATTTAAAATCATCATAAACGATTGTCTTCCTTCCTATAAGACCGATCAGCTTTCCTTTATCCTTTTTTTGCAGGTTGAAGTCGATCCAGAACGATTCTTTATCAGGTATATATTTCTGGTTTTCCAACGTAAAGTCCTTTTCAAAGACCATGTCCTTCAGGAAATTAATGTTGGCAGTTTCCGACAGTCGCATTTCAATCCGCGTCAAAGCAAATGTGGCGCTGTCAACCCAAAATTTTCCTTTAAATGCCGGAGTTTGTTCCTGTTTGGGGGAAAAGGATAATTCGTAAATTTTTCGTTCTGCCACCATTGAACTGTCGCGAAGGAAATAACGGTAATAATTCAGCCCCTGGTCGTTTAGTGGCGAAATCAGTCCGATGTTGGCCGTATTGATAAAATTATCGTACGGATTGACATCTGTATACAATTTTCCTGTAAACTCGGATATCATACCGGTCTGCATGCCGGATATCTTATTGGCCGCGATCCGTTCATGATCGTTCCCGTCTTTGATGTGATAATAATCGGAGAAGGTTTCGGTGATGAAAACAGGCAGGAACGTTTTACCGTCTGTTTCAAGCGTATCGACATAATCAAAGATAAAACCGATCTGTTCCCAGAATTTACTGTCCTCCTTTTTAGGCTTTTTTACATTTTTCAGGTCAATCTCGATTTTACTGTACAGACTGCTTTGCCAATCGGGGAAAAAAGCCGGGTCATTTTCCTTTTTATGCCTGCTGATCTCTTTCAGGATCCTGTGTGCGGGATTTATACCCGGAGTGACCTGGATTTCCTCAATGGGAATAACCTCTTCCATTAATTCAATGTTTAAGGTAGCTGACCGGAGCGTATCGGTTATGATGAATCTCCTGGTATAGCCAACAGCAGATACCTGCAATACTCTGGCCGTATCGTTTGCCTGAAGCGAATAATAGCCGTCGGTATTGGAAGTTGTACCGGTCATGGTATTCCGGAAAACAATATTCGCGTAAGGAATTGGTTCTCCTGTAGCCCCGTCGCTGATCTTTCCCGAAATCATGACCTTCTGCCCATATCCTGTTGCAGATGCAAGTAATATAAAAAGAAGGACATAACATCCTGTGCAAAAATATGGTTTCATCCGTAAATAATTTGTTTCTTAATGGTCGGATGGAACTCGCATGTCCAGGATTTTCATTCCTGTTTGTGCCTGGCACAATCATGCTCGTTTCATAGGTCATTCAAAATTCTCAGTTTGCCTCTTCTCTGTATCTTCCAAATATGCTTAACGAGTCAAAACAGTTAAAACCAATATCCCAGGTTAGCAGAGAAAGTGAGTTCATCGCTTAACCCGGAATAGCCCATTCCAATATCCACCGGGCCGATCATTGTTTTCAGGGAATATTTAATACCACCGCCGTATACCGTGTTTGCCTTTGTCCGGTCAGCAGATGAACTTCCCTGCTGCAGCATGTTGAACATGAATGAAACATACTGAGATTTGGAAAGTTTTAACCGGAGGCCCAGCAACCCAATGGCGGAATAACGATCTGCCACGATAACCGGGGGTAGTCCGTAAAAAGGAAGGTGGTAACTAAAATACTGCGAGTAGGAATCTCCGCCAATGAGTGTCGTTTTTGCCATGAGATATTCCTGGCTAAGCAAAGCACGGCCATACAGATTGAATAAAAGAGCCGTGTTATGTCCTAAAGGAATGACATTTTTCATTTTTAGAAGAAGGGCAGAATTGACTTTTTCGTTCTTAAAATCCGCATCCAAAGAAAATTCGGCATACAGGTTTGTTCCCTTTACCGGAAAATAAAAATTATCCATGTTGTCCAGTGAAAAATAAGAATAAACAGTTGTGTTAAAATTGTCTGTTTTAGCTGCTGAAACAATTGGGGAACTGCTGCTTTTAGTGAAGACATCCCCGCTAAAATATTCCTCCTGAAAGCCAAGTCCGATATCGTACCATCTTAGAAAAGACTGATACAGGTAAATTGATCCTGAAGCATAAAACAAATCGGCATTAACAAGTTTGGTCCCCTTTTCATAGATATCGTAATTCTGATATTTGCCCCTGATTTCCGCTCCTGCAGTAGGGAAGTCATTTTTGTTTGTTTCAGCCATCATACGAAATCCCGGGTTGGCCGACAATTCAGCGCCGGCAGATAAAAGTCCAAAGGTATTCGAATAGTTTTTTCTGGTTACATTTAGAAGTAAGGCCGCCGCGTCGGTTGTATTGACCTTGAACCCGATATTCATGGAAAATTCTTTCTCTGTCGTGATATTCAGCTCCAGGGTTTTTCCACTATTCGCATGATCATTGAGCGTGAAATAAATCTTGTCAAAACCTCCGTAACCGTAAAGACGGTCAATCGCGTTTTTGATTTCCTCATAGGAATAATTGCCCGGAACCGGCAAATTGAGTCTTTTCAGAAGAAATGCTTCATTCAACTGTTTGGCCCCTGTCAGATTCACCTCGTTGATCTCCCATTTTTCAGGAGCGATAAACATCCTTGATTTTTCCCTGGGCCTTAGCTGGTATTTTTCTTTCAGTTCCTTCAGTTGGTCCCGTACCAGCCCGGCAGCTTTTTCCCCGCGTAGGATCAGGGTATCTGCGGCTTCACCGGTAAAACTTGAAACGGAGTAGCCGGTAATGTCGGGACGAATGATCAAATCGCAAATGCCGGTATTGGCAGCATCTTTTTCCATTCCCAGGAAATTGACCATTTGACCAAGGATCTCGCCCATTGATTTGATTTCTTTCCGGGTATAAAAACCACCCCGGATATCAACGCCGATAATAATGTCGGCTCCCATTTCCCTGGCCACGTCGACAGGGAAATTATTTACAACTCCTCCGTCAACAAGTATCAATCCATCTCTTTGGGATGGTCCGAAAACTCCGGGAATGGCCATACTTGAGAACATGGCAGAAGGTAAAAACCCATTCTTCATAACCACTTCCTCTCCGGTTTCAAGGTTTGCTGCCACGCAGGCAAAAGAAACCGGTAATTTTGTAAAATCGGCATTCACAGGAACATTCCCTGCTAACCCGCAAAACAGATTCATCACATTTTGTCCTTTGATCACCCCCAGGGGAAGGCTTAATTTTTTTTCATCACTATACGGCAGTGAAAACAGGTACCGCTGACTGAGCTCCCGGTCATTTTCGGACAAATACAAACGAGGAACACCGTCCGATAAAATGGCTTCCCAATCTTGCTTTTCAATCACTTTTTGGATCTCCTCGGCACTATATCCGATTGAATAGAACCCGCCAATCAGACTGCCCATACTGGTACCCACGATGATATCAATGGGAATTCCTTCTTCCTCCAGGACTTTCAGCACACCGATATGGGCAAATCCTTTGGCTCCACCCCCGCTTAAAACTACCGCAACTTTAGGATGTGGAACCAGATCAGAGGCAGATTGAGCCTGTATCGTTTTTGATAATGGCAGGGCGGATACCAGTAATAAAAACTGAAAGAAAAACTGTTTGTTAATCAATCCTAAACGCATATTTTACTGTTTTTTTGCAGGTTTCCTTATTAAGGATAATGATCAGGAAATGATACGCATTTTTAGATCATTACATCTTTTCTGTTTTGGCCTGCATAAAAGTTAATATTCGGGAAAAACATTCAATGTCTGATTTCTGCAATCCTTGCTGAAGTTCTTCGATTAGCTCAAGTTCTATTTTCAGGTACCGATTCATCACCTCTACTCCCTTTTTCGTGATCTTTAAGAAATTTTTTCGCCTGTCACGGGGATGAACAAGCCGCCTGATCAGCTTTCCTTTTTCGAGCGAATCAATTAGTTTTAGAATAACCGACTGGTCCTTTCTCATTGCTTCGGCCATATTTTTTTGGATCACTTCATCGCCCTGCCTGTTGATAGCCAGTAACAGGCCATACTCGTCAACAGTAAGTTTAATTTCCAGCCGCTCTGCAATACGTTTTCTAAATACGCGGTACACCTCACTGCCTACTCTTTTAACAACCATTCCCCAAGGTAAACTTTGTTCTTCTTCCATGATCTGATTTTTTAAGGATAGATAAAAGTAAAAAATCTGTTTGAGAAATTTTCCCTTTTATAGCAGCTAGGTTCTTGTCATAATTTTTTTGTTAGTTTATTTTATAATCCTATTAAAACAGGAAAATTCTTCCTGTTGACCAGCCATATGTCTGAGAGGCATCAGTTGTAATATTGCTATTCCAAAAGTCAGCTACACAATACTTCTTCTCGCTGATGATTTTGTCACGTATACGATAAAGCCTCGTCCTTTTTTCAGGGGATGGAACCAAACCGTGGAACCCTTTTTTGCTTGATACAGGAATCATCAGAGATTGCCACATATATATTGCACCTTGCTCTTCAAAGTAGTAATCATAAAAGAAATAGTCAAGCATGAGGTTTATGTTTTTTTCTGTAACTGTCACCGAAATACCAAAAGCCAGACCTGCCTCACGCAGGTTTTCCATCGCTTCCAATATTCGACCATGTACACCTGACCCCCTTTTTCTATCGGTTTCCATTTCATATCCGTCAACTGAAATGAGCAGACTGACGTTACCCAGTTGTGCAAGCTCCAGTGCTACCTTTTCATTAATCAGGGTGCCGTTTGTTATAACGATGAAAAACAAGTCCCTGAATTCTTTAAAAATATCAAACAGTGTTTTTTCTGAATCTGTATAGATAAAAGGTTCACCTCCCTGAATGATGATAAAACGATCTCCGTAATTATCCCGGATATCACTGATCATGTGATGGCGGGCTTTATATGACATGCTTTTTTCATGACGTACATCCGGACAATCGATGCATTGAAGGTTACATCTGTTTGTGGGAGACAGGACAAAAAATACCGGTGGACGTTGTTCCTGTTTCGTAAAAAACTTCGGGCATTGATCTGTCTTTTCCTGAATAGGGCTTATCCCGGATGTATCGTCAAAAAATACACTCATCTGTTTTTTCAGCGTATCCGGACAAAGGTAACCCTTTTTTAAATTCTTATTGATATTATGAAGGAGGGCAGAAGAGAACCGGGAACGCCTTTTCTGATCTGACGGGTAGATACTTTTCCCTGATGAACCGAATACTTGCTGCTGGTCCTTATCCGGCTTGGTGACTTCGGGATTACATAGTTCCTTGTTTGTCATGGACATAAAAGTATCGCCATTTATTTTAAAGGGTTTATTATTTGATGTCATCGCTTTTGTTTATAATGTTCGGAACAAAAGTAAGAATTTTTAAGATAATTGATATAGTTGATTATTATTCTTATTAATTATTAATTATTTCATACAATTCATAAAAATACTCTAAATTTGTTTGATGAATTTCAATTGGATTGACCATTAAAAATTTCACACATGAAGACCAAAAAGATACGCGCAGATCAGGACAAAAAACAAAATCTGCTGGTGATTACAGATGATTCACGTACCGGCATGGATATCGTCTCCCTTAGAAAGGCTGTTACCGAACAGTTATTTTTTCAGCAGGCTAAGAAAGCTGAGTTTGCAACACTGAACGATATGTATCTGGCTGTGTCCTATGCCGTACGCGACAGGCTGATGGAGCGTGGCTTAATAACCTTCGATAAAGTGTTGCAAAATAAAGATGCCCGTGTAATCAGTTACCTTTCAGCGGAGTTTTTGATGGGACCACAACTGGGTGCTAACCTGATTGACCTGCATATTTTTGAAGAGATGAAACAGGCTGTTGGAGAACTTGGCTTTAACCTCGACAGAATCATTGCCCAGGAGCAGGAACCAGGACTTGGTAATGGCGGGCTTGGACGGCTGGCTGCCTGCTACATGGATTCGCTGGCTTCTTTGCAGATTCCGGCCATTGGGTATGGCATTCGTTACGAGTTCGGCATCTTCGATCAGGAAATCCGGGATGGCTGGCAGGTGGAGATCACTGACAAGTGGTTGTATCATGGAAACCCCTGGGAGATTGCAAGGCCTGAATCGTCAGTGAATGTAAATTTTGGCGGACATACAGAAACATATACAGACGATGGCGGACGTATTTGTCATAAGTGGATTCCCGCTCAGGTTGTGAAAGGCATACCTTACGATACTCTCGAAATGGGCTATCAGGTACCTTCCTGTAATCTCCTGCGGCTGTGGAAATCGGAAGCCGTGGAGTCGTTCGACTTTTCTTCGTTCAACCATGGCGATTATTTAAGAGCCGTTATGGAAAAGGTGGAGTCTGAAAACATCAGCAAGGTGTTGTATCCCAATGACGAGACGGATCAGGGTAAAGAGCTGCGGCTAAAACAACAGTACTTCTTCGTTTCATGCTCACTGCAGGATATGATGCGCGGACATATGAAATTTAATGGAAACCCACAGGAATTCTATAAAAAATGGGCTGTTCAGATGAATGATACCCACCCTTCGCTGGCAGTGGCTGAACTGATGCGATTATTGCTCGATGAGCAGAAACAGGACTGGGATACGGCATGGGATACCACTTGCAAAACGTTGAGTTACACGAATCACACGCTGCTTCCCGAAGCTCTTGAAAAATGGTCGGTGAGCATCTTTGGAGAGCTTTTCCCACGCTTACTCGAGATTATTTACGAGATCAATTACCATCTTCTAAGTGACATATCTGAAAGGTTCTCCGGTGATGAAGGTAAACGCTCAAGAATGTCAATCATCGATGAATTAGGGGAACGTTACGTCCGGATGGCTAACCTGGCATGCGTGGGAAGTTACGCGATTAACGGCGTGGCTGCTTTGCATACGGAACTCCTGATGCAAAAGGTATTGCATGACTGGGTAGAAATGTACCCGCAACGTTTTCATAACGTGACCAACGGAGTGACTCCACGCCGTTTTGTCGTATTGAGTAATCCCGGTTTAAGCAAACTGATTACAGATTCCATCGGCCAGTCATGGTCCGGGAAGCTTTATGAATTGCGAAAACTTGAACCTTTTGCCGGGGACGCTTTTTTTCGGGAGAAGTTCAGACAGGTCAAGCTTGAAAATAAGGTACGGCTTGCAGACTTGATCAAAGAGCGGACCGGGATCATCGTGAATCCATCATCACTGTTTGACATTCAGGTAAAACGTATTCATGAATATAAACGTCAACATCTGAATGTGTTGAATATCCTTACGCAATATTTGCGCATAAAAAACAATCCGGACAAAGAGATTGTACCCCGGACATTCATTTTCGGAGGCAAGGCAGCGCCTGGATATTATAATGCCAAGCTCCTGATCAAGCTGATCAATTCAGTGGGGGAGGTAGTGAATAATGATCCAGATGTGCGCGACCGGCTCAAGGTGGTTTTCTTTCCCGATTTTAATGTAACCAATGCACAGTCCATTTATCCGGCTGCAGATCTTTCAGAACAGATATCCACTGCGGGAAAAGAAGCCAGTGGTACGGGTAATATGAAATTTGCACTAAATGGTGCCCTTACGATCGGTACGCTCGACGGCGCCAATATCGAGATCCGCGAAGAGGTGGGTGAAGACAATTTCTTTTTGTTTGGCCTTACCGCGGCTCAGGTTGAAGAAACCAAACAGAGCGGATACAATCCGCATTTTATCTACGAACACAACGAGGAATTACACCAGGCGATCGATCTGATCAACTCAGGATGTTTTTCAGGAGGCGACAGGGATCTGTTTAAATCCATTACTGACGAACTGTTGTGGCGTGATCCGTTCATGCTCATGGCCGATTATCCTCTTTATATCGCTTGTCAGGATCTGGTATCGGAAACATGGAAAAATACCGATGAATGGAACAGGAGGGCGATCCTGAATGTGGCCAGGATGGGAAAGTTCTCATCTGACCGCTCGATCAGGGATTATTGTGAAAGGATATGGAACGTGAAACCGGGTGAAATATAGACTTCCATCGTCATGTATATCTTAATACATCGTGACGCTTATTTTTATAAGTGACAAAAAATGATGAAGATACTTTTTATGAAAAATGTTCCGGCCGGTTTCGGGTGAATCAATCACCTTTTCCGGCCGGTTTGTTTCTGTTTTCAAATACTTCCGACAAATTCTAGTTGAGCGATCCGGAGTCAGCCGTAATATGTTCGGTTGTTAATTCCTTTCGTCTTTTTTCTTCATTATGCTGATCTTTCTTCAGCAGCTTTGAGACGAGCACATAAATGACCGGGATGATGATCAGCGACAGGAACATGGAGCTGGTCAGACCTCCGATCAGCACCCATCCGATCCCGCTCTTCCATTCGGCACCGGGGCCGTTCGACAAAGCCAGCGGCAGCAGCCCGAAGATCAACGAAAGGTTGGTCATCAGGATTGGACGGAAACGCATGCCGGTCGCTTCGACAATGGCATCGTAAACTTTCTTCCCGTTATTGACCATGTCGTTGGCAAAGTCGACCACCAGGATGGCATTCTTGGCTACCAGTCCCATGAGCATGATGATCCCCATGATCGAGAACAGGCTCAGGCTTTTCCCGGCCAGGGCGAGGGCCAGCAACGCTCCGATAATGGACAGCGGCATGGAGAACATGACCACAAACGGATAGGCATAACTGTCGTACAGGGCTACCATGGTCAGGTAAACGAAGATGATCGAGGCAATCAGCGCGATAAGCAGACTTCCAAACGATTCGCTCTGATTTTCCATATCCCCGCCGTAAACCACGTCAATTCCCATTGGCTTTTCTGTCCGGGACAGTTTGTCCTGTATCTCTGCTCCGACGGTACCGATGGTTTTTCCTGCCAGCTGGGCATTGATGGTTACCGAAGGAAGTTTGTCGAAGCGGGTCAGTTCGGAAGGACCCATTTTTTCAGTAATGCCGGCAAACTGTTTCAGCTTGATCATTTCGCCTTTCCGGTTCAAAAACTGGATATTTTCGACGTCTGTCCGGTCTTTCTTGTTGAATTCGTCCAGAATAATATTGATTGCATACTCTTCGCCTTTTTCCTTGTATTTCAGATCATCGTCACCGGCAAAGGCAATACGCAGCTCTGCGCCAACCTCACCTAGGGTGAGCCCCAGTTTGGCTAACTTTTCCCGGTCGATCGAGATGCTCAGTTCCCGGTTTCCTTCTTCGGCAGTGGTTTCCACATCGGTTGTGCCTTCGGTGTTTTGAACGACGTCGAAAACAGTGGCCGCGTATTCTTTCACTTTTTCGTAATCGTTTCCCCGAATGATTAATTGTAAAGGGTAGGTTGTGGTCCCCATCAGGCTGATTTCGTTGACTGTGAAAACAGGGCCGGCAAATTTCTCCGCAAGCTCCTTTTTGATCTTTAGACTGAACATTTTGGATGACAGATCTCTTTCTTTTTTGGGTACGAGCGTGACATTGAGCTCAGCGGCATAGGGCGTTTCAAAGAACGACATGCTTCCCCCCTTGCTTCCGACTTTGGTGAAGACCAGGTCCACTTCGGGATGGCTCAGCAACTCTTTCTCCACCCTGGCACAATAACGGTTCGTTTCTTCGAGGGTGGCATTTTTGTCCAGTTCCATCATCACGATAAATTCACCCCGGTCGCCGGCGTCTACAAATTCTGTCTGGATGAAACCTTTGGAGACCAAAGCGAAGGACGCGAAGAACAGTCCGATTACGGTGGTTAGCGTGACCGTTTTATGGGCCAGCGCCCAGTGTAGGACATTCATCATAAACTGCTTGATGCTGTTGATTACCGATTCAAATCCTTTCAGAAATCGATCGAAGGCGTTGTCTTTTCGCAGGATCTTGATCTTGCCGAAGCGGGAGGTCAGCAGCGGCACCAGCGTGAAGGCCACCAGCAAACTGATCAGTACCGAGAAAACGATGACCAGCGCGAACGCACGGAGCAGTTCTCCTGTCATTCCCCCTGTGATCCCGATCGGAAGAAACACGGCGATCAGGACGATGGTAATGGAAACGACGGTTACACCCAACTCCCTGGTCGCATCGAGCGATGCCTGCCGGCGGTTCTTGCCGCGTTCCATATGGCTGTATATATTTTCAAGCACCACGATGGCGTCGTCGACGATCACACCCACGACGATCGATAATGCCAGCAGAGTCATCAGATTCAGCGAGAACCCAAAGATCTGAAAGATCACAAACGTGGATACAATGGAAGTCGGGATGGAGATGATCACGAAGATCAGGTTCCGGAAGCTGTGCAGGAACAGCAGCATGGTGACCGAAACCAGAATAATGGCAAAGACAAGGTCGACCATTACACTGTTCACGGCATCGCGCGTGAATTCAGACGTATCGCTGGCGATGGTGAATTTGAGGTTTTGGTTGCTGTATTCCTGTTCAAAATCCTTTATCAGCCCGTAAATCTGGTCGCTGATCTCAACGGCATTGGCGCCGCTTTGTTTCTGTACGGAAAGACCGATGGCGGGGATCCCGTTAATACGGGCCAGCTTTGTGCTTTCCTTTGTTCCATCCACAACGGTAGCGACATCTTTTACCTTGATGGTGGCCCCGTCTTTCGATACGCCCAGCACCAGTTCACTGATCTCATCTACTGACGCAAATTTTCCGGCCAGACGAACCAGTGAACGGGTTTGATCGTCCGACACTTTTCCAACCGGGATGTCCAGGTTCGATGCCGCAATCATCTGCCTGATCTGTGAAAGTGATATCCCGTATTGCTGCAGTTTCTGTGCGTCGGCCTTGACCTGGACCTCCCGCTGGTTGCCGCCAATGATATCAACGGTGGCCACACCCTTGATCTGTGAAATATAAGGAACGATGCTCAGATCGATCAGGTCATAGAACTGCTGCTCGGGCAGATCGGCCGAAGCGGCGATACTCATGATCGGGAACATGTTCATGTCCATTTTCATGAACCGGGGAAGTTCGGCGTCTTCAGGCAGGTCGTCCTGGATCATGTTCACTTTCCGTTCACAGTCCTGGAGCGAAATATCGGCATCCATATCGTTCTGAAGTTCGATCACCACCACTGACATGTTTTCCAGGGAGTAGGAAGTGATCTTGTCGATCCCTTCCATGGCCGAAACAGCATCTTCAATGGGTTTGGTCACGGAGCTTTCAACTTCGTTCGGCGCCGCTCCCGGATAGACAGTCATCACGACATTCACTGGCACATCGATATTGGGGATCAGTTCCACGTTCAGTTTTGTGTAACTATAGATCCCAACCAGCGCCAGAATGGTGAAGATTACAACCGGAATGGTCGTTCTCTTGATGGATATATCTGTAATGTTCATTTTTCAGTATTTGCAGAAATTACTTCACAATTTTGATCCGGTCACCGTCATTCAGGTTCAGTTGTCCGCTGATGACCACCTGTTCTCCCTGCTTCAGTCCGCTGATCACTTCCACGTTTTGGTCGTCGCTTTCATTCACCACGATCGCTTTCTTTACGGCCTGGTTTCCCTCAGCGACGAAAACCGACGGATTTTTCATGCTTCCCACAAGAGCCGTCTTGTCGATCAGGATGGCCGGCGAAGCTTCGACGGGTATGCGGATCTCGCTGAAAAGTCCGGCTTTCAGATGTTGTTTTCCACCCGGGTTGTTCACCTGGATCTCCACATCAAATTTCATGGAATTGTCGGCTTTTTCGCCAATTGCAATGATTTTCCCCGAAAAAATCTCGCCCGGCAAGGCGGGAATGATGATTTCGGCTGTCTGGCCCTTGTTCAGTTTAAAAATATCTTTTTCAGGAATTTTGATCCAGATTTCCAGGATAGCGGTGTTTACGATTTCACAAACCGGCATGCCTCCGGCAATAAATTCGCCGTTTTCAACCATTCGTTTGTTGACAATTCCACTGATGGGGGTTCTGATCTTTGTGTCCTTTAAAGCTTTGCGGGCCGTGATCAAATCGGCTTCCGCCTTTTTCAATCCGATCCGGGCCTTTTCCAGGTCATGTTTGGCAATGGCGTTTCCCTGTTCCAGCCGCTGCATGCGTTCCAGGTCTTTTGTCTGTTGCTCAAAATTCGCTTCGGCAACCAACACGTTGGCGGCAACGGTTTCATCTTCCACTTCAACCAGAACGTCGTTTTGCCTGACATAGTCGCCTACCTGCCTGTTGATGCGGATAATTTTTCCCTGTGTTTCCGAGACAACGATCAGTTCTTCGGAGGCAGCAAGCGTCCCGGTGGTGGCAATCCGGTGATTGATCGTACCCGTCCGGGCCGCCGATACCTTTACCGGAACTTCAGAGGCTGTCTGTGAAGCTATTGCGGTGTCAGCAATGGTTTTTTCCCTGTTCGAATTCAGTCGGTAGGCTGCAAGCGCTGCCAGGATCAGAATAACAAGGGGGATAATGATTTTTTTTGTTGATTTCATACGTAAGTAATTGTTTTTTTATGGTCGTATGGAACTTCATGTCGCTGAAAACTTTGATTATATCCTCGGGCGTCGTGGAGCAACATGTTCGTTTCATGATTTTTGAATTAGACACAAGATCTTGTCGTCACCTGATAGCTGATCGTCTCGTTTATTTATTTTATCAGTTCTCAAATATTAGTGTTTTTAGTTTGCCGGTCGATTTGAGAAGATCGATCTCGGCAAGCTTATATTTTAAAAGCTGCTGATTAAAAAGGCTCTCGGCTTCCAGCAGCGATGATTCCACGTTCAACAAGTCGGTCAGGGAAGCCATTCCTTCATCAAACTGGAGTTTGACCTGTCCGTAGACTTCGTTGGCCAGCGCCTTGTTTTCCTGCTGATCCTGAAGCCCTGACCATGCCGAATGGAGCGTATTCACCGCATTCTGATATCCGGTTTCAAGTTGTTTCCCTGCAAGCTCGAAATCTTCCTGCGTTTGTTTAAGCTTCAGCTGTGATTGCACGACCTGCTGTTTCCGCATACCTGAACTGAAAATCGGGATCGTGGCCTTAAAACCGATGGTGTTCATTCCTGAACGGTTATCAAAGCCGAATTTGGTCGCGTAGCTGGAATAGTTGAACTGCCCGTAGGCTGCCAGATTTGGATAAAATGCAGCCTTGTTTGATTTCACCTGCAGCATGGCGAGCTCATCCTGCTTTACCAAAGCCTGATAGTCGGGTAGGAGGTCCGGAACATAGACAGTTGTACCAGGTTGGGCGTAACTCATCTTTTCCGCCCCGGTGGTATCCAGGCGCATCACTGTTTCAGAGCTGATCCCGGCAAGGATCTTTAAAATACGCTCCTGGATTTGGATGCCGTTTTCAAGCGTTTCCCGTTGCGTTTTCAGGTTGGTCACTGTTATTTTCAACCGGTTTACATCGGTCTGCCTGACAAAGTCATTTTCATACTGAAGCTTCAGGATTTGGTGCAACTTTTCGAGGTTCTGAATATTCCGGTTCAGGATTGACAGGTTGGAATAATTCGTCAGGATCTGATAATAATAAGAAGAAACCTCCCGGATCACATCGTCTTCCGTTTTTTCAAGGAGGATTTTATAAAGGTCCTCCGCCTTTTTCGCCTGCTTTACCCCGGTGAGATACGACTGGCTGTACAGCAATTGGCTTACTGTTACTCCTGCCGCACCCGTGTGCAGCGCTTTGATGTCGGATAACCTGCTCAGGAGCGGAGAAATTTCGTCGGGAAGCGCTTCGAGCATCTCTTCCGAAATGCTGATTTCCGGCAAACCCATCCGCGAATAACTCAAACTGCCTTCGACTTGCGGCAGGCCGTTGGCGATTGCTTCCTTTGTTTTTGAATTGCTCTCCTGCTGCCGGAAAGCTGCCTTTTTTACGGCATGGCTGTTTTCAACGGCATGCTTCAGCAGACTGCTCAAATTGTAAGTTTCCTGGCCGTTCCCCTTTGAGGGCATCAACAGCAGCACAGATAACACGATGACCAATAATTGCTTCATACGATATCAAATTTGTTCCCGGGAAAAGCGCTTCTCTCTGCATGGTATCGGCGGAACAGAAGCGGCACTGACCCATTTCTTATTGTTTTTAATATTAAATGTTGTTCGGAACTAAAAGAACTAAATAGACAAAAATTAAAGCCTGTTGAGTTTTTCAAACCAGGCTGCACCATCAGGCTTTATTCCGGTATTCTTCTTTTAAATCATTTAACCGTTTTGTAAAGAAATCCATCCCTACGGCGACATGTCTTAAAAAGCGTGAATTCCGGGAATCCGGATCTTTTTTAAGTTGAATGATCTGCTGAATAGTTTCCTGGCTTTTCCTGAGCTTGGCCTGTGTTTCGGAAATGATCGAGTCAATATCTCTCGAGATGAACCGGAAATAACGTTTGCGATCGCCCGGATAGGTAACGTACTCGATCACGCCACGTAGCTCCAGATTCTTCAGAGCAGTGCTGACCGAGCTTTTGCTCATTCGTATTTCTTCCACGATCTCTTCGAAAGTATATTCCTCCTTGTCCATGACCATCAGTAGCCCCAGTATACGTGCTGCCGCTGGTTGATAGCCTTCCCGCTCGCTTTGTATCCCGATCTGTTCGATCAGTTCCTTTTGCTTCTGTATACGTTCTGATTCTTCCATTTGAATTTTTTGATCAAAGATAATTGTTTTTTTAGTTCGGGATATTAAGAACTGAACGAATTAATTAAAAAATATTACAATTTCGTTACATCAGTAATAGTTGTAACGAATTGATTTTTTCGACGTCTATTTAAATGTTTGATCAATTTAGTAATTTAGCAATCAGTTACGAACATGGGACGTTCAAAATGATCCGGACTTTTATCAAAATAAGCTTGGTTTTGCTGGTTATTGTTTCGCTGCCAATTGGCTTTTAT
>JBDKTZ010000265.1:0-3463 GCA_039679975.1 Prolixibacteraceae bacterium | reverse complement strand
TCCCAATTTAATTTATCAAAAACAGGATCATTTCTGCATAAAATATTAACTTTGAAACACAGCAAAAACCAGGATTAATCACATGGGAAAAGTAATTGCACTTGCTAATCAAAAAGGCGGCGTAGGAAAAACTACTACGGCTATCAATCTGGCTGCCAGCATGGCCGTATTGGAGAAAAAAGTGCTGATCATTGATGCTGATCCGCAGGCGAATGCCACTTCCGGAATCGGATTCGACGTACGTAATGTCAAAACCAGTATATATGAATGCATTGTCGACGATCTCGACCCCCGCAAAATTATTTTAAAATCAGAAATTAACGGTTTGGATCTGATTCCGTCACATATTGACCTTGTAGGTGCTGAAATTGAAATGCTCAATCTTCCAAACCGGGAAAAAGTATTGTCTGTAATCATTGAAAAGATCAGGGACGATTATGATTTCATCCTGATCGATTGCTCTCCGTCCCTGGGGCTCATTACAGTGAATGCGTTGACCGCTGCCAACTCAATCATTATACCTGTTCAGTGTGAATATTTTGCACTGGAAGGACTGGGAAAATTACTAAATACAATAAAAATTATTCAGACACGTTTAAATCCGGAGCTGGAAATTGAAGGTTTTTTGCTGACCATGTACGATTCCAGGCTCAATTTGTCAAATCAGGTGTTGGAAGAAGTCAAGACCCATTTTGGCGATATGGTCTTCGAAACACTGATCTCCAGGAATATTAAGCTCAGCGAGGCCCCCAGTTACGGATTACCGGCTGTACTTTACGATGCCAGCTCAAAAGGAGCATCGAGTTATATGGATCTGGCCCGTGAAATTTTACAAAAAAATGATCTGACCAGAATTAAGAATTCAGAAAAAATAATTGAATAACGATTTCAGAAATTATGGCTAAAAGGAATGCATTAGGCAGAGGTTTGGGCGCGCTAATCGATGATGCAGGTAACGCTGCGGAACATGGATCATCGATTAATGAGATCCCTATTGAGAGTATTGAGGCCAATCCCTTTCAACCACGCACTAAATTTGACGAAACTGCATTGAATGAACTTGCCGCTTCCATTAAGGAAATTGGCATTATACAACCGATCACATTAAGGAAAATTGACGAAAATAAATACCAGATCATTGCAGGAGAACGTCGTTTCAGAGCTTCCAAAATTGCCGGTTTAAAAACTGTTCCGGCATATGTGAGGGTAGCTGAAGATAATGGCATGCTCGAAATGGCACTGATTGAAAATATTCAACGCGAAGATTTAGATGCCATTGAAGTAGCCCTTTCGTACCAGCGTTTGATCGAGGAATGCCAATTGACTCAGGAAACGCTCAGTGACCGTGTCGGAAAAAAAAGATCAACAATTGCAAATTACCTGCGTTTGCTCAAGTTACCCACCATCATTCAAAAAGGTATCATTGATAAGGTCATCACAATGGGACATGCACGGGCTCTTGTCAACGTGTCCAATACGGAAGACCAGTTATCTGTTTATAATCAGATCCTGGACAAAGAGCTTTCGGTCAGGAAAGTCGAAGAGCTGGTCAGAAAACTAAATGAGCCGGATGAAAAAGAACATGGCGATCAACAGAAAGATTTACAGGAAAAGAAGGAGAAACATCCAATTGAATATGACGAACTGAAAGATCATCTTAGCAAGTTTTTCCGGACTAAAGTCGATTTCTTTCTCAATGACAAGGGGAAAGGGAAAATCGTCATTCCGTTTGGTTCAACAAAAGACCTGGAACAAATTATGGGCGTCCTGGATCGATTAAATGGTTAGGCAAATTCTAAATATCAGGGTGTTGACTGACTGGAAAGTGATTATCTTAGCCATCCTGATGTCGGCAACAGGGCTCTATGTATCGGCACAGGAGCTTGCAAAACCGGATACGATTATTTTGGATAAAGCGGCAAAAGACACGCTAAAAACAGGTAAAGCGGCAACGATAACACCGAAAAAAAAGGAACGGGTACATTCCCCGAAAAAGGCGACCATTTACTCTGCGGTTTTTCCCGGGTTGGGTCAAATTTACAACAGGAAATATTGGAAAGTGCCATTGGTTTATATCGGGTTAGCCGGCTTGATCTATTCAATAGACTGGAATAATGACTATTACGTGCAATACAGACAAGCCTATATCGACATCAGCGACAATGATCCGACTTCCAATTCCTTTAAAGATCTGGATATCGAAGGAAATTGGGATTTTAATAATCCCTCGCAACTCGAACAATTTAAAACAAGGCTTGAAAATGCCAAAGAACAAACCCGGCGTTACCGTGATCTCTGCATTATCGGTACAGCAGCTTTTTACGCCATCAACATTATCGATGCTTCTGTTGATGCTCATCTTTTTAATTTTGACATCAGTGACGATCTGACTATGAACTGGATGCCTCAGCCGATGTACGCAATGGATCAGCCACTGATTGGAATTCATTTTGTCGTTAATTTTTAATAACAGAAAGAGTAATGAGAAAAATTCAGCTTCTGACGTTTTTAATGATCAGCTTTACCGGAACAATTGTTGCATCAACCTATGGCAAAGAATCACTCAAACGCCTGAAACGGATTGAAATAGTGGCATTGGACACCTTGCGCGGATACGAGTCGGCCTACGTTAATCCCGATGAAAACCTGAATGATTTGTTTGCAGATCAGATTGACAGCATGTTCAATTCCTGGTATATTCAAAACACGTACAATCTGGATTCTGTTGAAACAGAGCTGAACGACGCAACGATCATATCGATTCCGGATTCCGTATACATCCAACGCTTACAATCGATCGACTCGTTTGTCGATTTATCTTATAACAATACGGTAAAAAATTTCATTGAACTTTATACGCAGAGGAAAAGGGGTCTGACTGAGTTCATTTTAGGCATGTCGGCTTATTATTTTCCGATGATCGAGGAGCAATTAGACAAGTACAACCTTCCCATGGAGTTAAAGTACCTGCCGGTCATCGAGTCGGCATTTAATCCCGCGGCGCGCTCCAGGGCTGATGCGATAGGTCTCTGGCAATTCATGTATGGGACCGGGAAAATGTACAAACTTGAGATCAGCACGTTTCTGGACGAGCGACGCGATCCTGTGAAATCGACTGAAGCAGCCGTGAAATATCTCAGTGACCTGTACAAGATTTACAAAGACTGGCATTTGGTCATCGCGGCGTACAATTGCGGACCCGGGAATGTAAACAAGGCCATCCGCAGATCGGGAGGCACCCACAACTACTGGAATATTTACTATAAATTACCGCGTGAAACCAGAGGCTACGTGCCCGCTTTTATCGCCGCAGCTTACGTCATGAATCATTATCAGTCGCATAACCTTACTCCCCGGTATCCTGACTTTTCAATTGTTACCGACACGATAAAAATACATGACTACCTTCATTTTAAACAAGTTTCGGAGATATTGGATATCCCGGTCGAAGAACTACAGGCGC
>JBDKTZ010000130.1:0-4923 GCA_039679975.1 Prolixibacteraceae bacterium | reverse complement strand
ATTTAGGTGCAACGCCAAGTTCAGGGATTTCGGCCATTGCCTACAGTAATTTGCTAAAATATCTGAACCGACCTGAACTACCGGTCTTGATTTACGACGTGGTTCAGCAGCTGGCTCAACCCGATATAGTTATTCTCGACCAGTTTGGTGTTGATGTTTTGGATATCGGCCGGACATTTAACGACGATTCTGCCGATTGGAGTCCAATTACGATGGCCAATGGTGGCGCTGCTTTTTATCCCAAAGGATACAAGCCAACACGAATGCCCGACGGATCGTATCAAACCTATGACGGCGAAGGAAAGCGGATGCTTTCACGGATGCCGGTTGGGGCAACATTCTTCGATCAGACTTATTTCCCTTATGTGGATGGTTATCCGGATTCCTACGAAAATCTGGATGCCGAGATGGGACGTATCATGTGGGCTCGCGACGCTCATAGTCCATGGGACCATGCCGGCGACCCTGATTTTTGGCAAAAATTGCGCGAAAATACCCTGAAACTTCGCGCCGGCACAGATAAAGCATTGCTGGTGGTTTGTGGCTGCAACCTCTTCGAGTGGGGAACTTTTCTGCGCCGGATGGAGAATTTCCTGATGGATTTAATGTGCGATCCGTATAACGTTGAAAAACTGCTTGATCAGCTCCTGATCCGTCATTTGGCGACCCTCGAAAAGGTATGTAATGCCGTTGGCGATATTGTTGATATTATCCGGTTTGGCGACGATCTGGGCATGACTTCGGGTCCATTTATGGACATTGAGATTTACCGCGAACTATTCAAACCACGCCACAAAATTTTGTGCGATTATGTGAAGACGCACAGTAAGATGCACACGTTTATTCACTCGTGTGGTTCCATTTCGTTGCTGATGCCCGACATGATTGAGGCGGGAATCGAAATTTTCAATCCGGTGCAAACCAATGCCTGGAATATGGCACCTGACTTTCTGAAAAAAGAGTTTGGGAAGGACTGCACCTTCTGGGGAGGCGGCATCGAAACGGTTGGAACACTGAATACCGGGACTCCGCGACAGATCCGCGACCAGGTTTTTGAACGGCTCGAAATCTTCTCGAAAGGCGGCGGATTTGTGTTCAACACCGTTCACAATATTTTGCCCGATGTTCCGGCAGAGAACATTGTGGCCATGTTTGAAGCCGTGAGAGATTTTAATAACCAAGTTAAATTACAAAACTAAAATCACCAAAAATGAAACGAATAAATGCAAAATGTTTATTAATTGTAGTTCTTTCCCTGAATGTTTTTGCACGCTCTTTTGCGCAAAATGAAGTTGCTGAAAAAAGAAGCGTCGGAAACGAGCAAAAAATCGAAGAATGGAAAGATGCCCGCTTCGGAATGTTTATTCACTGGGGCCCTGTTTCGATAAAGGGGACAGAAATTGGCTGGTCGCGCGGAAATGAAATTCCGATAGAAGAGTACGATAACTTGTATAAACAGTTCAATCCCGAAAAGTTTAATGCTGATGACTGGGTGAGCGTGGCCAAGGCTGCCGGAATGAAATATATTGTTCTGACCACCAAACATCACGATGGTTTTTGCCTGTGGAATACCCGGCAAACCGATTACAACATCATGAATTCGCCGTTTAAACGCGATGTGGTGAAGGAACTGGCCGAAGCTTGCCGCAAACAGGGAATCCAATTCGGTACCTATTATTCAACCTGCGACTGGCATCATCCCGATTTCCCGTTGACCAGTCCGGGAGGGAGCAAAGCCCGTGAAAAAAGCGATCTGGAAGCCTATACCACTTACCTGAAAAAACAAGTGGCTGAGCTTTTGATCAATTACGGTCCGTTATATGTGCTGTGGTTTGATGTTCCGCAGAAATTTGATGCTGTTCGCGGACAAAGTGTGATTGATTTTGCCCACCAGATTCAGCCCGATATTATTATCAACGATCGAACCGGAGCCAAAGGCGATTTTGATTGTCCGGAGCAACGAATCGGTGAGTTCCAGAATACACGGCCTTGGGAAACCTGCATGACCATAGCCCGGCAGTGGGCCTGGAAACCTGACGATGAGGTGAAATCGCTGGAACAGTGCCTTCAAACCCTGATCAGAACGGCTGGTGGCGATGGCAATCTGCTATTCAACGTGGGGCCAAAACCTGATGGAACAATCGAGCCTCTTCAGATCGAGCGCTTGAAAGGAATGGGCGAATGGCTTAAGAAATATGGCTACACCATTTATGAATCACGCGGAGGTCCTTTTAAACCTACTGACTGGGGCGTAAGTACCCGCAAAGGCAATTTTATTTATCTGCATATCCTGAAATGGACCGGTAATTCACCCAAAATAATCATTCCCGATGTGGGGATGGAAATCAAAAGCTGTCGTTTGCTACAAGGCGGAAATGCGAAACTGACCAAGCTTGATAAAGGCTACGCCGTTGAGTTTGCAGAAAAAGATTTACAGCCGGTAAATACCATCATCGAACTTGAACTGGCAGGCAGTGTGATGAACATTGAGCCAATGGAAATCGGTTCAAATTCGCTGTCTCTCAATAAAACATTGACTGCGTCTTCAAATCCAGAGGGGAAATGGATCAATCATCAATGGGTTGATCTGCGATCAGTTACCAATGGCGATTGGGCCGGTTCATACTGGGAGCCCGAAGCAAAAGATCAGCGTCCCTGGGTGGAGGTTGATCTGGGCAAACCTGAAAAAATATCGCAGGCCATTCTGTACGAAAGAGGAACAGCTGTTCTTGCGTTTGAGTTTCAGACCTTTGTTGGAGACAAATGGAAAGTCCTGTCGAAAGGTAAAACCATCGGGAGTAAAGCTGTGATTAAACTTCCGAAAACCACCGCACAAAAGTTCAGGTTAGTTTTGAATGAATTTAGGCAGACTCCGGGTATTTACGAGATTGTGCTTCAATAATTCAAAAGATTTTTTGCCAACTTCCTTCGCGAGGCAGCATGTTTGTTTCCCGGGAACGTAGCGTAAGGATTGGCAATGATTTCGAAGAATGAGAACCCGCAGGCAATCACGAACAGGGCGAATAGAAAAATGTAGTAGGATTTGGCAATGGTGCCCGGCACAAACAATAATGTTCCGGAAATTAATATCAGCAAGACTAATATCAAGCTTTTGTTGTGCCCAAACTTAAGTTGTATATTTTTTCGGCCGGAATCTAAAGAGTAACGTGCCGGGGCAATGAATAAAGCCAGTCGGCACCTCCGGTGTGTTCCGGCAGGACCACGGTATTGCAACCGGTGGCTTTAAAATAAGAAGCATCTTTCCCTTCGGTCGTGGTCCATTCTTGTCAGGAGAAGGTACTGAACGAACAACAGATAAACATTCCAAATTTCATGTCGGCAATTTGCCCTGCACGAACTTTATCGCCAATCTTTGGAGCACAGACTGATTCTGTTTTTTTATAAAGCTCATCAGTATGATTGAACATGAAATAATAATGAGTGAATCTTTAAATTTCATTGTTTTTGTTTTTTGACCTGATGAATGACATTATTTTTGCACATAATCCAAAGGAAGTTGGTTAAACACACGAGAAAAGATTGCTATACTTCGCTCATCGCCATCTAGGCTATTAATCGGATTTGAAAGATAAAAATCAACAGGTTTCATCATTGACCCGATTACTGGTTTTGTAAATCCGTACAGACCAATGTTTTCCCGGACAGCAGCGGAAACGACCTGCACCGGATCCTGCCTGTTCCAATTCGCTAAGCAAGTAATTAATTTTGTGTTACTTCCGGCCAAATCACGCATCATTTTCGTTCTTTCAATATCTCCCGCTTCATTCATTAACCAATCCGCTTCCTTTAAAAGTGATACACCCTGGTATTCCTGACTGTTGACTTCGTATGCCGTTAACCAGATCATACAATCCGGTTTGGCATTTTTGGCAGAAGTCTTAATTCTTTGCCAGGCTCTTTCGATCGCTTTTTTGCGGAACCCGAGTTCAACAGAGGGCGTGATCTCACCAATACGAGGAAAAGAACTGTCCATCAGTTCCCGGTACATCTCCTGTTCGCATTTTATCCATCGCAACGGAGGCAGTGGGTTGCTGCTTCCCCCCGGATTATAAAGCCAGTCTAACATAAAACCATCCATATCTGTCTTTTTAATCGCATCTTCGATGGACGCGCACAAATAATCAAGGTATTGATTTGTATAAGGAATCTGTTGCCCTGACATTTGGTAGGTCAGTTCAGGATGATCCTCCTCCCATTTGTTGTTTGCCCCGGCACAAAAATACCCAAACACGTTCATCTTTGCTTTGTGCCCAAGATTTACCATTTCCGTCAGAAAATCATGTTTCAATCCTGGTTGTTCGGGGGTAAACCCATTTTTATACCATGAATATCCATTGCAGGACACCGCGAAAGTCTGAATTGTATTGCAACCGATGCCGCGATACCACCTGACATGCTCTTCAGGGTTTGCGTCAGCCCATAAACCGGGTTTTGCAAAACCATGCCTTCCACCCGGACCCCAGTTAAAATCAATACAATAGGCCTTAATTGCCCGATTATTTTTTGGACGATCACATCCTGCGATAAAGGTATTGATCACTTGTGTTCCGGAAAGCAACCCTATCGTATTAACAGCAGTTTGCCTGATGAATTTTCTTCTACTCTTCATGATGTTATATTTAGTTGGGCACAACCGGCAGAAGGAAGCTAAACCCTGCCTGCCGAAGCGGTAGGGCAGGCAGGGCAGCTATCATTCTGTTGTCTTTGTATGCTATTTGCCAGTCTCCCCTTTTATTTTTTAGTCATACAATCAAAATTGAAATATGGTTTACCAGCCAGGATTATTCGGTAGCAAATTCGGATTTGCAATAATATCGCTGTGAGATATGGGTGTAAGATACATTCTCTCTTCAAAAACAATAGGGTTAACGTCAATAATCATCGGAGTGTGAAGAAATGTTC
>JBDKTZ010000067.1:0-2534 GCA_039679975.1 Prolixibacteraceae bacterium | reverse complement strand
GTGGCTTCGGGTAAAGGCGGAGTCGGGAAATCGACCGTTGCGGCAGGACTGGCTTTATCGCTTGCGCTTGAAGGTTATTCCGTCGGGCTGATGGATGCCGATCTTTACGGCCCTTCCATTCCAACGCTCTTTAATCTGAAAAACGAGCACCCGGCTGCCGTTGAGCGCGAGGGCAAAACGCAGATTGAACCTTTTATCCGCTTCGGAATAAAAGTGATGTCGGTTGGCTTCTTTATCGATCCGAAGCAGGCTGTCCTCTGGAGAGGTCCAATGGCATCAAACGCCTTAAAACAGTTGATTAATGAAACAAACTGGGGAAACCTGGACTACCTGATCATTGACACGCCTCCGGGAACGGGCGACATCCATCTGACCTTGCTTCAACAGTATGAGATCAGCGGATCTGTTATCGTCACGACACCTCAGATGATCGCCCTTGACGATGTTCAAAAGGCCATTGCCATGTTCCGCAACGAACATGTTGGCGTGCCGATCCTGGGCATTGTAGAAAATATGGCCTGGTTTACTCCGTCGAAACATCCCGATGAAAAATATTTTCTCTTTGGTCAGGGGGGAGGGAAAAAGCTATCGGAAACATTTGGGATCCCTCTGATTGCACAAATGCCTGTTAATGAAAATATTTGCCAGAGCTGCGATGAGGGGAAGCTCAATATACTGGTCCGTGATGACGAAGTAAAAACAGCTTTTTCCAATTTGGCAGATGGTATTCTGGCTTATGAAAAAAAAGAAGGAATGGCTCATATTTAAAGCGACCACCGCATGATTGAACACAATTACATCTTCCGGGTCATGTACCCGGATACCGACCAGATGGGAACCATGCACCATGCAAATTACGTGAAATACTATGAGGCGGCACGCTGGGAACTATTCCGCGGCATCGGTATCTCGTATAAATCAGTTGAAGATGCCGGATATATGCTCCCGGTGATCCGGATGAATTTCCGGTTCCTGAAAACTACCCGGTATGATGCCCTGCTGACTGTCAAAACGACGCTGAAAGCCATTAAAGGAGCCCGCATTTGGTTCACATACCGATTGTATAATGACCAAAAGGAACTGATCAATGAAGCAGAGACGGAACTGGCCTTTGTCAAAAAGGAAAACTGGAAACCTTGCCATGCTCCCGATTTTGTACTAAAAGCGATTGATATCAACCTCAAAACCTAAAAGCTATGTATTATGTTGCCTACAAGGCCATCGGAATAGTGCACTCTCCCTATCTGACACCGGAAGGCACTCCGATCCAGCCTGCTGCTTCCCGGCAGAATGAAATCGACGATCTTGCTTCCATTGAGATTTTTCATGAATTTGCAAGAGGCTTAAAAGACCTGGAAGGCTTCTCCCATATTTATGTATTGTTCCATATGCACCTGGCAAAAAAAGAGGATCTTCTGGTCACTCCTTTTCTGGACAAGCACCTGCGCGGGGTTTTTGCAACACGGTCGCCCCAGCGTCCCAATCCTATTGGGATTTCGGTTGTGCGTCTTGAAAGGATAGAAGACAATTACCTCTATATCCGCAGCCATGACATCATTGACGGCACACCGGTGATCGACATCAAGCCCTATGTGCCTGCTTTCGATGTGATCAACGCGGATAGATCCGGCTGGCTGGAAAAGAATATCCGAAAAATGCATAACACGGTCGATGACGGCCGGTTTAACTATTAAATCCGTTCGCAGATGCAATTCTCGCCCGAAAAATATGTCCTTGAAGATAGGCCGATGACCCCTTTCATCGACCCGGGGGAGATTCTGGATGATCCAGATAAAGCCACCCCATCGGACGGACAGGTACGGGAAATCATCTCCAGACCAATTCATGAATCAAAAACCGAGAAAGAGACTTGTACTTTTAAATGCATATTTTCTTAATCCTTAAACCTTATGAGCACAAAAAAAATCATTGTTATCGGCGGTTCGGCAGCAGGGCCAAAAGCGGCGTCCAAAGCCCGGAGAATGGACGAACAGGCCGAAATCACAGTTTACCAGAAAGCATCCGACCTTTCGATGGCCTCGTGTGGTTATCCATATTACATTGGCGGCTTTTTTTCGACCGCGATCAGCTTTTGTGTTCTCCTGCCGGAGTGATCCGAGACTCCAGGTTCTTCTGGAATGCAAAGAAAATTACAACGAAAGTAAACACGGAAGTAACCTTCATTGACCGGCAAAACAAACAGATCGAATTTACCGACCTGATCACGGGAGAGAAAGGCAGCGCCGGATACGACAAGCTGATTGTTGCCACAGGCGCCACGCCCCGAAAACCGCCCATTCCCGGCATCGATCTGAAAGGCGTTACTTCGCTGCAGTCGTTGCCGGATGCCGACTACCTGCGAAAAGTAGGAGATGAAAAAAAGATTAAGAAAGCGGTTGTGATCGGTGGAGGTCTCATCGGCATTGAAACCTGCGAAGCGCTTCACCTGGCGGGAATTGATATCACGATCATTGAATTATTACCCCAGTTGCTCACGTTTCTGGACAAGCAAATGGCCAAGTTGGTCGAAAAGT
>JBDKTZ010000485.1:0-4508 GCA_039679975.1 Prolixibacteraceae bacterium | reverse complement strand
GACAAATCTAACCATTTGAACATGCTGAGTGTGAAAAAAGTCATCTGTTGTGCATTGTGTAGTCTGTTTTGCGTGAGTTTATGCTATGCTGAAGGTAATATGCCGACAATAGTCGGTTTAACATGCGAATATGCGACAAACCCGATTGGGCTGGATTTGCAATCACCAAGGTTAAGCTGGAGGATTGAATCGAAACAAAGAGGTATTTTACAAACAGCATATCAAATTCTTGTTTCCGGGTCGCTTGAAGAGCTTTCCCGCGACAAGGGTGATATCTGGGATAGCGGCAAAATGAATACGGATGCTTCAACCGGAATAAGTTACGAGGGGCCGGAACTATCTGCCAGGCAACGGTATTACTGGAAGGTGAAGGTTTGGACAAACGATCATTGTGAGAGTGAATGGTCAGAACCATCTTTTTTTGAAATGGGATTATTGAAGCCGGAAGACTGGAAGAGCGACTGGATTGCATACGTGCCCGGTATTCCGGGGAGGGTTTTGTATTTCAAAACCACCTTCAATAAGGATCAGCCAATCAGGCAAGCCAGAGCATATCTCTCGGGCCTGGGTTTTTATGAAATGCATATTAATAATAAGAAAGTGGGAGATCATGTTTTGGAGCCTGCGCAAAGCACTTACTCTAAACGGATTTATTATTCAACTTATGATGTAACCGATCACTTATCGGAAGCCGACAATGTGGTCCTGGTTTCGGTGGCGCCCGGCTGGTATGGTGTTCCTTCATTAAGGATACAACTGGAAATTACTTATTCGGACGGGAGTCAGAAGTGGATCACATCGAACGATATGAGACATGTGACTACAGGGCCTATCATTTATTCAACTATTTTCGACGGGGAAGGGTATGATGCACGGCTGGCGGTTCCTGATTTATATAAGCCTGGCGTACCTGTCGGTTTAATGAATAAAAACTGGGCCTGGGCACATAATACCGATGATCCCGGACACAACATGGTTTCCCAAAAGCTGGAAGCGATCAAAGTTGTGGATACCATTGTTCCCGCAATCATCAACGAGCCGGTACCGGGCATTTATGTGATTGATGCGGGGCGGAATCTTGCAGGATGGGCTGAGCTAAAGGTAAAAGGAAAAGAGGGTACAAAAATCTCTTTGAAATTTGCCGAGTCTCTTTATGAAAGCGGCCTCGTTAACCAGGAGAATTTAAGAAATGCGAAAGCTGAAGACACTTATATCCTTAGCGGTAAAGGTACGGAACGCTGGCATCCGTCGTTTACTTATCACGGGTTCCGGTATATCCAGGTGGAAGGCTTTCCGTATCGTCCTCAACCAGGAGATATCAGTGTGCATATTGTCCGTTCGGCAGTCGTTCAGACAGGTAAATTCACCTGTAGCAACAAGCTCCTGAACGACATTCATCAAATGATTGTGAATACCGAGGCGAGTAACCTGCATAGTGTACCGACCGATTGCCCCCAGCGTGATGAAAGGATGGGATGGTTGAATGACCTGACGGTAAGAATCGAGCAGGCCATCTATAATTTTAACATGTCGCGGTTTTATCCCAAGTTCATCGACGATGTGGAGGATACTCAAAACAGCGACGGATCGATCACCTGCGTTGCTCCTTTCCGGTTCGGGATGCGTCCCGCAGATCCCGTATCGGCCAGTTATCTGCTGCTTGCATGGAAATGTTATGAATTTTACGGAGACAAGCGGATTGTCCGGGAGCATTATGCAGGGATGTAGGCCTGGGTTGATTTTCTTCATTCCAGGACCGAAAACGGGATTGTCAATTATAGTTATTATGGCGACTGGTGTCCTCCAAAAGAATTCGGGGATGCATCCAATTCGGCTGTTTCAAAGAACACGCCGGGAAAAATGATTTCAACAGGTTATTTATATTATTGCGCAAAAATTATTTCTGACATGGCCCGCGTAACCGGGAATAAAGCAGACGAAGACTATTATAACGATCTGGCAGTCCGTACTGCCAAGGCCTTTAACGATACATACCGGGATAGCCGGACAGGGGGTTATGCCTCGAATAACCAGGCATCTAATTCCTTCGCCTTGTATATGGGATTAGTGGATCAAAAAAATGTGAAGCGTGTTGTTTCGAATCTTGCTGAAGATGTGAAAGAGCATGGATACCATTTAACTACAGGCAATCTTTGCACCAAATACCTCATGGAAATGCTGACCGAACACGGATATGCGGAGGTTGCTTATAAAATTGCCAACCAAACAACTTATCCCGGATGGGGTTACATGCTGGCCAATGGCGCTACAACGCTATGGGAACGTTGGGAGTATGCTACCGGCGATGCGATGAACTCGCACAATCATCCGATGATGGGCTCAGTCGATTCATGGTTTTATAAATATATTTTGGGAATAAGGCCTGATATCAATTATCCGGCATTTCAAAAATTTACGATTCGTCCGGTTATTTTTAGCGAGCTGGATCATGCAGAAGGTGAGCTTGTCACAGTGAAAGGTGTCATAAAAAGTTCATGGAAAAAAAGTAATGGTGTTTTATTCCTGAATGTGACGATTCCTGCCAATACGACTGCCAGAATTTATATTCCGGCAAAAAATGCCGGGACGATCACTGAAGGCGGTAAAAAAATCAGTGAAATAAAAGAACTTGCCGTTCTCTCCGGCGAAGAAGATGGCTGTGTTGTGTTGCAGGCAGGTTCGGGAGATTACCATTTTAAAACTAAAATTTTGAAATAAAACCTGATTTAGCTATCTGTTATGAATACGTATGCGCAAATCATCATTTTTTTCATGCTTTTCTCCGGATGTCAGAAACAGAAGGATGATTCCGGGGGGAACGGGAACAAGCAGGCAGAGAACAGCCTGAACTGTTATCAGATTGTTGGAGTTGACCAGTTCGGACGGAGCTTTACTACGGTCACTTCCTTAAAGAAGGATAAACAGGTGGGTTTGTTCTTTTGGCCTTGGATTGGACAGCCCTATGCTTCAGGTATTTGGGATGCTACTAAGATCCTTGGCCTGCCAAATGGTGTGAAAATACTAACCGATTTCAATTCGCTGGACGAGAGCATCAGTCCTAACGGGCAGGCCCACTACTGGGGAGAACCGCTTTGGGGTTATTACAATTCGGATGATGAATGGGTGATCCGGAAACAAATGCAGATGCTGACCATTGCCGGTATTGATTTCATTTATTTTGATACAACCAATGCCCTGATCTATAAAAATGTATTTATGAAGGTGTTGGGTGTTATCGATGAGTACTTAAAGAGTGGATGGAATCCACCTAAAGTGGTTTTTTATACGCATTCCCATTCACTTCAGACAACAAGGGACCTGTACCGGGAGCTATACAGCGCCAACCTTTATCCGGATACCTGGTACAGAGTCAATGGTAAACCGATGATTATTGCGGATACTGACCCGGAAGATGATCTGGCCGAGGCCAGGTCGCGGGCAGATAACAATTATACTACCGGACCTCTGTCTGCAGAAATCCTGAATTTTTTTCATTTTGTCAGGCCGCAATGGCCGAGCGATCCTGTCTATCCTGATGGTTTTCCCTGGGTGGAATGGACCTTCCCTCAGCCACTGCATGGTAAAATAATCAATGTCACCGTTGCCAGTCATCCGGCGATTCCGATGTCGTTCTCTGTTTCCAGAGAAAATCAGAACTGGGGAAGAGGCTGGAATCCCAATACAAAGGCAAATGTTGAATCGGATGTTGATAAGGGTACTTTTTTCCAGGAACAATGGGACCATGCCCTGTCGGTTGATCCGGCAATGATCACTATTGGGGGCTGGAATGAATGGATTGCTTACAAACAGCCCTATGACGGTGAATACATGTTATGTGATGCCGTAAATAAGGAATTTTCCAGAGACATTGAACCAATGAACGGCGGTTATCAGGACGCATTTTATATCCAGATGATCAGGAATATACGCCGGTATAAGGGAATGAACGATACTCCCGAACCAGCAGAGCGTGCAACCATAGACATCGAGGGAGATCTTTCGCAATGGGATCGTGTAAAATATTGCCATAAAAATATCGATGACACTTATCCTGAAAGAGATTCATACGGTGGCGCAATGACAGTCAGGTATACTCAGGCAGCTCCTGCGGACAAGCTTCAGGAGGTCAAGGTAACACACGATAATGAGAACCTGTATTTTCTTGTTAAGTGTAAGGCAAAAATCACCTCCGACAAAGGAAAGGGCAACTGGATTAATCTGTTTATCGGTACCGGAGAACCAGAGTTGAAGGGGTGGGAGAGCTATGACTATCTGATAGGCACGAAGTATGAGAACGATGAAACGGATATATGCCGCCTCAATAATGATTTTTCCGCAAATGTCATTGGATCTGCCATGTATGATCTGAAAAGCAGTATTCTCCAGATCCGGATTCCCCGGGCAACAATCGGACTGAATAATGCGGTTGATAAATTTTATTTCAAACTTGCCGCCGGTGTGGAGAATCCTTCCGACATCATGAATTATTACCAGACGGGAAGCGTTAT
>JBDKTZ010000568.1:0-6902 GCA_039679975.1 Prolixibacteraceae bacterium | reverse complement strand
TCAATCAGCTTATGGATCCGGTTCATTAATTCGTTCGAACACACGAATGTACCGTTCCGCGGGGCGCTGTTACGGTTATGAAGCAATTCCATGCCCGTGATGAGAGGAAGCTCCCCGGCTGTTTTCGCCGAATCGGGGGCAGCGCCTTCAACCTGGACATACCGGAAGCCGTAATAACTGAATCGCGGCATCCAGACCTCTTCGCCTTCGCCTTTCAGCGTGTAGGTGTAGTAATAAGGAGATCCTGTGGCACGCTGATTTGCGCTTCCGTCGGGATAAACCAGTTCGGCAGGGTACATCCGTACCTGTTGTCCCTTTTTGCCTTTTACTTTTAATTTCACGATGCCCGATGCATTTTGCCCGAAGTCATATACCCAGGTGGTGTCGGCAAGCTTATTGATCCTGCTGGTCGCAACCGTTTCCACGATCGCTGTCGGGTAATCGCGTTCAGCAGTCAGTTTGCCTGAAGGTTCCTTGACCAAAAGCGCCGGATTCCAGTCCGAATCGTCAAAGCCGGGCTTGTCCCATCCGGTTTGTTCCAGCCTTGCGTCGTAATCCTCGCCTCCGTATATACCGGAATAAGTAACCGGCGAGGGCGCTGTTTTCCAGTTTCCGTCCGAAACTATTACTTCGGAAGATCCGTCCGCATAAGTAACCGCCAACCTGCAAATGAGCTTCGGCATTCCGTAGGCGATCACCAGCTTCCGGTAGCGTTCGCGGTTCACATGATAAAAACCCGTCCCCACGATCGCTCCGATCGTATTGTCCCCTTTCTCCAGCAAAGGCGTCACGTCCCAGGTGTTATAAAAAACAGTCTGATCGTAATCGGTCCAGCCGGGAGTCAGAAATGCGTTCCCCACTTTTTCTCCATTGAGGTATGCTTCATAATGCCCCAGCCCACTGATGAAAAGAGTTGCCGACGCTACATTTTTTTTCAGAAGGAAATCTTTTCTGAAGAACGGAACGACGGGTCGCTGCACGGCTTTTCCCCCCAGGCCATTCCCGCTGCCATGAATGCCCGGAACAACCCGCATACTGTCGGGCAGTTCCTCAAAACCGATCCACCGCGCCTCCGCCCAGTCCTGCGTCCGAAGCAATCCCATTTGCCAAAAGGCGGTTTCACTCCATCCGGATTCGACACCATCCTGATCCCAGATTTTGACCTTCCAATAATACTTCCTGCCTGATTCGAGCGATGAACCTTTGTAAGGAACCTGTACAGATTCTCCCGACGTTACTTTCCCTGAATTCCAATAGTTCGCTTTTTCTTCGGTCAACAAATCCGGATCATCGGCCACCAGTATCCGGTAAGCCGACTGGAGCATGCCGTTTTTTGGAGAATAAATCTTCCAGCCCAGCAAGGGCGATGCCGACTCCACGCCTAACGGGTTACTGAAATATTCACAATTGAGATGATTGGCTTCCAACTGGTCCCGGTCCGGAACACAATTATTAAACACGACGAAAAGCAACAGCAGAACGGAGAAGCAACAGACTCGTTTCATTTCAAAAAAGTTTAGACTGTAAATTTAGGATAATCTACTAACTTATTCCCAATAATAAGCTCCTTTCCAGAAAACCTTCTCCCCTTTTTTTAAAATCAGTTCCCTCCCGTTTACCAGATTGAAATACGATTTGCCATAGCCGGCCGAAAATGCCCGGGGAAGCCCCGGAGCCAGGTACTCCGCGATTCCGAGTCCTTCACGGGTATTGAGCGCCAGCCGAAGCCGATGCTGATTCGAAGCGCCGGTCAGGATAATTGCATTGACCGCTTCTGTCTGCGGAGAATTACTGTTTGCTTTTACCGGAGCGGTATGGCATACCCGGTCATCTGAAGCATAACTGACCGAGTCGAATAAAGAAAAATTCTGGCTTTGCAATCCGTAATACCGCTGGATCACCACATCGTCAAGTGCTTCAACCCGGACACAAACCGCAATTTCCCGGTCGGTGCCGATGCGGTACTGAACAGTCTCCTTCAGCAAGTCCTTTTTCGACAACGCGTAATCATATCCCTGAATAAGATTGGTGACAACCAGATCGACCTGACCGCAGTTCTTTTCAAAGTTACCGGACATTTCCTGGCCGTCGACCTGAATCGTCAGGTTCTTCGTAGCAGCAGTCGGCTCTCCGGTACCGTCTCCGTTCGATCCGTGCCAACCGCCGGTAAACCGAAGCGGAAGACCTGCCTGCCGGTTTACAAGCGCGCAAACATAATACGGGCCGATCCAATCGGTACAGGAAAGGAACCGGTTGGACGCTTCTCCCCTGTGATGGCCGGCCCGGCCCGGGAAGTAGCTCACCTCGGCAATCCCGAACAACCGGTTCACCCCGCAAGGAAAAAATCCGATCTGCAGGTTTCGCTCATCTCCGAAAAAATCGACAAAAACGTGCCCTTCGTAAGATTTAACGGCCATAAAAGGCGCCGTTCCAGCTTCATTTTCTCCCTGGCTGCATGCAAACAAGGTGCAAACAGAAAAAAAAGCCGCCAATACATGGCGTTTCGATGCGCTCATTTTCATAATCCCTGATATGACCTCTCCTGCTTTTTCTCAGGCGTTACCTTAACAAAAGCAACCCCGTGATAAGGCACCTCAGCTTCATATTTGTTCCTAAAGACGCCAAGATCCTGCTGCCTCCATAAATCCCTGACACGGAACTTTCCCTTTATGCCCAGCTCGTTCATCGACAATAACATGTTCAGTCTTTGCTGACATTTCTGTTTCATCTCTTTCCTGGTCCAAAGAATATCATAGTCAAAACCTTTATAGAAGAATCCCACAGCAATTGAACCGTCTTCCAGTGGTTTGTACCAGATGTCACCACCATCGGTTTCTATCCTTACTACCGGTTTGGCGGCAGGATCCTGATCAACGGCAAGCACCTCATCGTTGGTTAACAGGTTAAGCGTAAAATCGTCCAGTTGAGAAAGATCGCAGCCGATCAGCAAGGGTGCCGACTGCAAACACCAGAGGCTGATATGGGTATACTGCTCGTCGGGAGTAAGCCTGGTATTGCGGATATTGCTGCTCCAGCCAAGCTTTCCTACGATCAGCATATCCGGGTCGTTCCAGTTCCCCGGCTTGATATACCGGCAATAAGGCGCCTGAGAAAAGCCATTTTTATTAAGTGAAAACCAGGTGTCGCCAATGTCGCCGGTAGTTCGCCACAGATTACCGCCAACTTCTCCACCCCACTTCCATACTTCATTGATCCCGTACTGGCAAAGGCTATAGACAATATCGCGGTTTACCTTGTTTAAAGCTTCCCGCATAAGCCGGTAGGGTTTCTGGCTTTCTTCGGTCGATTTGTTCGCTTCCAGCCACTGATAAGAACAGCGATCGTATTTCAGATAATCGATTCCCCAATCCGCCCAGGTGAGGGCATCCTGTTCTTCGTGCTGATAGCTTCCCAAATACCCGACACAGGTGGTGGGTCCGGGAGAAGAATAGATTCCGACTTTCAGACCTAACGAATGAACATTGTCGCACAACGATTTGAAGTCAGGGAATTTCTCATTGCCTCCAAGGATCCCGCAACTATCCCTCTTTTCGGCTTCCCAGCCGTCATCGATGTTAATATAAGTCCACCCATGGCCCGACAGCTTCTCTTTCATAATGAGGGCGGCATCCATTACCTTTTCGGCGCTGATCTCTCCTCCCCAGCAATTCCAGCTGTTCCATCCCATAGGAGGCGTGAGGCAGATCTGGTCGCCTGCTTCAATACGAAAATCCTGTGATGCCGAACCAAGATGGTTTATTGCAGCGAGCACGACATTGTAGGTTCCCGGCTTACTGATCACTCCCCGAATCTGCCCCGTATTGGGATCAAGGCTTAAACCTTCAGGTAAGTGAGTGGCGGAAAACCGGATGGGTTTGGCTCCTGTAGCCGGGATCGTGTATAAAAAAGGATTGCCGGGCCTTACCCCAAATACTTTGGCGCCATTGATCCTCGGTTCATCAGACGGTTTGGGCGTTAAGATATACGGAGCTGTCTGAGGTTTTACAAACCTTCGGTCCAGTGGTTCAACCTTCCCGGTTGTTTCTATTTTTGCTTCCAACCAATCTGCATGATCGTAAGCATTGTTGTTTTTGGCATCGGTGACCATAAGCCCAAGCAGCTTAATGCCGCTCAGGTCGAGGTCGATCTTTTTTGCAGCATCGCCCTTATGCATCACGCCGCTTTGCCATAGAATTTTTCTGTCGCCAAATATGATGAATTCAACTGATCCGTACTTCGGATTGTTTGATGAATGATCGTCGAGGCCAACCCAGGCGGAGAATAGAAGCGCTTTCCGCTCAAGATCCAGAAGAAAACGGCTTTCGGCATGGGTGCCTACTCCCCGTTCGTATGTTTTCCCTGCCACACACAAAGGCTTGCCGCTATAAGACTGATTTGCCTGACTGGGCCCAAAGGCTTCCATGTAAGTAAGGTTCAGTTCATCCAGCCAAACGGTTTTTTGAGCTTTCACATGTGCCGGAACAAATGTTAAAATAAACAAGAAGATAAGATATCTCATTTCCTTCATCCGCTTATATGTTCAATTTTACCCGTTACAACCTGCGTTTGCGTGCCCGGCATGAACCGGATAAGAAATTGGTCGCGCATCGCGACGTCGTCATTTGGGCAGCGTTTTTAAAAAGCTCTTCTGTTTGCGATCCATGATCAGTTTGGCAAAGCGATCCATGAGCTCCTTATCGAGCGGGTTGGTCGATTTGTAGAAGCTGTAAATTGCATTTCCACCTTCGTAATACGCGATTGAAGCTTGGGCATACGCTCCGTTCTTCTCAAAACCATCGATATAAGTCACCAGGCGGTCGCGCATCTGCGCTTTATGGTCGGCCATTGCGCGATGGTCAAACTCCATCTCCACTCCCATGTTCATCTTTCTGGCAAAGTCGCATGCCTGATCGATCCGTTCGTTCTCGATGTTTTTACTAAAAAAATGATTGGGTTGCAGCCAGGCAAAATCAAATTTAAATTCTTTCCATTGGTCAAAGCCTTTCGCTTTCCAGTAAGGGATCCAGACAAACTTTAACTTTTTGGAACGGATATAGTCGCCCAGCAGGATCAGGATGTCGGCACAGCCCCTTACATCTTCGTCCACCCAATAAAAACCTTCCAGTTCAAGATGCTTGTAACCTTCTTTCTTATACCGGTCAATAAACCGGTCGATATACCATTTCCCTGCCTCGATCCGGTCGGCCGTTTTGCTGAAATCATATACTTTCCCGTCAATTTCACCCCAGTCTTTCTGGTTGAGGATCGGGGAAGGAATTCCCACGACCAGTTTATGTCTGAACTTTGGCTTTCCAAGCTCCGAAATCTGTTCGCCGATACACTCGTTCAATGCAGAGAAAGCTTTTCCTTTTTCAAAATTACGATTCAGAAGCCACTCCCATTCCTGCCGGCGGGCATTCAGCTTTTCGTAACCCGGAGCATAATTCCGGCCCTTGCCGTCTTTGAATTCCAGGAAAAGGAAACCATCGAAAAGCCAGTTTTTGTTTCCCTGCTGATCCTCATGGACCACATAAGGAACAAACTGGTCTTTCGTCCACTCCGGACGATGAGTGCCTCCCTGATAAATTAACACGAGGTCGGCAATGCTGGTCTTGCCAAACTGGCCGTATGACGTTGATAAACCGATTGTCAATAAAATACAACTGACTAAAAGAACCCTTCTCATTTTAAACTCCTTTTCTGAATCTGTTACTAACACCACTACGAATTATTTTACGTACGAAACGAGCATGAAAGCCGCGGCATTCGCATTGATGTTTATATTTAAAAATTAAAAAAATATCCGGAAGGCCTCCTAAAAGACAAGAACCTCCCGGATCCAATTCTATTTTCTAACTACAGCTTATCGATATCGACGCAATCGAATTCATACGCAACTACACTCCCGTTGGTAACCAGGGTGTACATGATCATTTTATACCCGTCATCCGAAACTTTCAGTAAAACATCGCCGGTCGAGTTTCCGTTGGTCTCGGAAGGAATATCGACCGTCTTATATATACAAACATTGCCGTACTCAGGATTGGATGGCGCTAGCGAAAGTCTGGCCGGATCAGTGACATCATATAAGTATGAAAAGCCAGCCTTTGCAGCGACGCTGATCGCCGCCAGATAAGGCACGCCATTGAATTTTACCAAATCAAGGCTATGATTGTTCGAATAGCCGGCAGCTGCCAGATCTACCTGTCCGAGTACCGTACCGGCCGCATCGGTGCAGACAAAATCGCTGGGCGAACCGGAAATAAATAAATTGTCGTTAACATTGGTGCCCGACGAAATAATATCGGCCAGATAGGTCCATTTTTTTGCTCCGGAATAAAAGAGTTGATCGGGAACCTGCGATACCAGAACCCCTCCGGTTACCTGCCATCTTAGAATAATGTTATTAGCCGTCGAGCTCGATCCCATAAAAATCAATGCATCTCCGTTCAGGTCTCCCACAACCGATATCTTTCGTCCGGCCTGAGGGTTTTTAGCCGATATATTGACTGTCCACTCGATATACTTTACAGGAGCCGAATCCTTCGCTCCGTTCCACTTGTACACATACAGCTTTTGACCGACTGCCGTTGTCAGATTCGATATCAGAATATTACCGGCATTGTCATTGGTACTGTAAAAATTCTTGAAGTTAACCGCACTGATTCCGCCCATGGCCATATTGCCTTCGTAATTCCCGTTAAAACGGTCGAAATACCTGTTGTCTACATTCCTGGTGTTCACAACCAGATATTTCCCTGAAACGGCAAGTGAAGTCGTCATGTTATCGGCAGCAGGTATTCCCATTTGCGAGAGTGTTTTGCTCCAGAGTAACCGTCCGCTTCCTTTCCTAAGTCCCGAACTTAATTTCTCAGGAGTGATCGTCTTTACCGTGTAAATGG
>JBDKTZ010000574.1:0-3126 GCA_039679975.1 Prolixibacteraceae bacterium | reverse complement strand
CGAAGCGAGGATTCCCAGGCGTCTTCTTCGTAAACTCATCAGCAACTTCCCGGGCCAGATTCGCCGAGGCCAGATTCATCGCGTACACCCATTTTTCCGTATGATAATCGGCCTGAGAAATCCGGTGAGCGTTGAAGGTGTTCGTCTCGATTATATCGTCGCCGGCTTCCAGAAATTCGGTGTGGATCCCGCGAATAACACCAGGCCTGGTGATTGAAAGCAAATCGTTGTTCCCGAACAACTCGTTTTTCAGGGCTGTAAATTCTTCATTCCTGAAGTCCTTTTCCGTCAGCTTATGCTTCTGGATCATGGTGCCCATTGCTCCGTCAAGCACTAATACCCTGTTCTTTAACTCTTCCTGTATGTCGTATTTCGTCTTCATCATTTTAAATATTAACTGTTTCTCCAACTTTAATTTGGTATATAACGGATAACTCCGTTGAATTCCTAAAAATACACTGGTCAAATTGCGGATCCTGTAAAAACCGGGATCAGTTTTATAAAAAAAGTGAATTACTGCGCGGTCAGCGCATGCAACTGTTGGAGAAGTGCATCCGGCTCAGATGAAAGAGAAGCAAAATATGTTTTATTACATGTGTCATTTTATTGCCGATGAATCAATACCTGAGCAAAGCTAATGTCAAAAGAGCCAATTATCCAAATAACTTCACAAAAAAAGCATAAAAAATAATGCAGTATGCTTATTCCAGCGAGACTTCAACTACAAACTGCGGCTTTTTTAAATCGTCAGGGAGATTTCGCAGATCAGCTGTCCTGAACTGAATTGAATCGGCCGGCAACCCTTTATCTGCAAAATAATTTTTGAGCAAAGCCTGCCGTTTTTCCAACAACTGATTAAACTCATTCAACACCTGGTCGTTTCCTGCTTTCTGCAAACAGCTTGTCCGGTAAAGCTCGCTTTTTTCGTCGGCTTCCCCGGCAGCCAGTCCCAGGAAAGCCAGGAACCCCGGATCGTCATCCGATACCGGCAAAGCACTGACGAGAACCTGGTCAGTTTGTGACTTGCCTGATCCGGCAACATAAAGTTGTTTGGCCTTCCTGATTGCGATCAGCATCTTTTCCTCGTCAGGATCGGTTGTTTGCACGAAAGAAAACGAAAGATCAGGCTTTTTTGTGATAATCTGCACGATCTTGTCCAGTGTGTTCGTTTGTTCCGTTTCCAGGCTATCCTGCAAATAATTAAATGAAACCTGCTTGATGCTCTCCGGATCAACGCCCAACTTATTACCGATGAAGTTAATGGGCTGTGTACCGGTCTTCAGAAGAAATTCTTCAAATGTCTTCCAGATAATCCTGCGTAACTTAAACTTCGGACTGGACGGATTTCCAGTGACAGGCAATTCAAAACCAATATGATCGTTCCTGTCTTTCAGAACATATAAAGCCAGCCCCACCGGGACGCGGTAAACCGGTTTCTCCTTCTTTCTTTTGCCAATCTCCAGCTTGTCTATGCTGATCCGGTTATTATTCTCCAGCGAAGCCGGCGTCATCACCAAACTGATGTCATAATTGAATACACCTCTGGTCACCGGCCTTGCCAGATAAAACTCAGAATAAGGAGACAAACTGACCATATCCAGATCATGAATAAACCCGTCTAGCGAAAAATTCATAGGATTGATCATATCGACCTGCGCCTTGCCTTTCAAAATCCCCGACTGGTTAAGCGCCATACTGAATTCGATGGGTATGTTTGCAGCATCATCGCGTAGATCTTTCATGATCAAGTCAAGCCCGGAAATATCAAACCGGAACGGACGGTGAAGCGTCAGATCGGAAAAGGCAATACTTCCTCCTTTAAGGTTCAGATTCCTGATGGAATAATGAACCTCAGTGGAATCGGTTGAAAGGGTATCGGCCAGATAAGGAGCGAGGATCTTTTCAATATTCGTACTTTCCGATTCAATAACCGCGGTCATTACGGGCTCTTCAACCACGATATCGGCGAAACAAAAGTTCCACCCGGAGATATCGAGTGAGTCTATTTTTGTCCATGCACTCTTAGCTGACATAAAAAGTTCCTGATCGGCACCGGTTATGGCGAAATTTTTCAGACCTCCCTCACCAAATACTTTCACGTTCATCGGGTTCTCCATCTCCCCCAAAATCGTCAAGTCAGTACTCAACAACCCTTTAATGGACCCGGCGTTCACATAGGATTTAAAGTATCCGGCAAACGGCTCAACATCAATGTCTTCTGCTTTTAAATTGACAGTATATCGTCCTGCCGCCTGATCAATATTCCCGCCAATCATGACTTTTCCGCTTTCACCCAACACAAAATCGGCTCCTAATTCCGAATGGTTGTTATCCCAGGCAATCGCGGGAATCTTCAGGCTGAAGTTCTTCAGTTCCGAAACCGAAGGCACAGTTTTATCTTCATAGCGGATATAGCCTTCGCTGATTGTCAGATTTTCCACAACATATCTCACCGGCTCCTCTTCTCCCGAAACAACTTCAACGGTATCGGACGAAGTCATGAAATCGCTGAAGTTAAACTCCTTGCCTGAATAAAGAAGAGAAGCAGAAGGTTTTATGATCGTGATCTCTGAAAATTTGTACTCTTTCTGAAAAAGCCTCCATGGGTCGAGATTGATATGGAGCTCATCGAAATGAACAAAGATGTCCTTCTTATTAATCTCGTACATATCAAAATTTCGGGCAGTAACGCTGAACTGTAAATAGTTGATCTTTAGCTTCTCAAGATCTATCTTCCGTCCTGTCAATTCCTCTCCGTGCTGAACCAGATAATCCCTGGCCATACCCGGCAACATCACCAGCACCACTGTTACAATGGAAAGAGCGAGCAGGAAAACGATATACCTTTTCTTCAGTCTGATTTTGGTTGTTTTTTCCATGATGTTGATAATCTTATACTTTTATTGATACAGATCCGGTTCCGGGCGGACCGGCGAAATGCCCGATTGAAGCATTAAATTACAAAATTTTGTTCATTCCCTGTAAAAAATCAGGTGAAACAGAAAAACTCTTTGTCCAGGCGAAATTTTTAAGAATTTTTCCTGTAGATTAATATTTTGTCAATCCTGTTTCCATCCATATCCACAATTTCAATGATATAATCCAGATATTCAATTTTATCTCCCG
>JBDKTZ010000169.1:0-4735 GCA_039679975.1 Prolixibacteraceae bacterium | reverse complement strand
TCACTGGTGAATAGTAACTCGTATTTCAGGCAGCTGATCAGACATCTGAGAGAGCTGAACCGGATCAAGGCTCTGGGCATACTGGCGGTTTTGACGCTGACTTCCGGTGTTGTCAGCGGGAATGAAGCTGCCGTTGCCGGTATCCCTTCACTCGATAAGCAACTGGTTGGCGATTTTGAAGAACTTTGGGTTCACGGACGAGATGGCCGTATTGAACCCATGTCGACTTTGGCCGGAGAAATCCTGCGCAAGGTAAGTCGGAAATCGTCCTATTTCGATAAATCGCCTTCGGAGGTAATCTTGAGCATGAATCTTTACCCTGAGCTTTGGCGTACCGTTCCCCTGATCAGAGTGGAAAAGGAAGTGACTTCACGTCTGGGCGTTGCCGGTGAATATGCAGCCGCCATCGATTTTTTTGATCAGCAAGGGCAGTATAAGTTGCTTCAGGAGGTGCAGGCAGCATATAGCAAAATGCCGGCTTTTCGCACTCAACTTGAGAAAGATCTGATCAATACCGACGAACGGATCAATATCTGCTTCATGGTCTATAAGGGAGAATTTTTTACTTTTTTCCCTCCGGTCAGCCAAAAGGATGCCTGGTTTGCTGCAGGGAGCCAGCCTGCCGGTTACCCTAAGTCAGATTCGCTTTTTGTGAACCGGAGTTTCCAATTATTGAAAGAAGCGGTTGCCGGAGAGGGAGAAGTACAACCCCGGCAGATCCTGTCAACCGTGGCTGCTTTTCAGGAAAAATTTGGGAAAGAGATCTTACCGTCAGAACAAAAAAAGTGGGCGGAAATGACTTATAATACGGTACAGCCTTTTAAACGACTCTTCATCTGGTATCTGTTGGCCGGATTTAGCCTCTTGTTCATGTTGTTTCTCAATATTTTCAGGCAGAAAACCATAGGCAGGAAGACGTTTATGATCTGGAGTATTCTGATTGTTACAGGATTCCTGTTCCATACATTCGGCCTTATTTTGCGCTGGTATATTTCGGGACACGCACCGTGGAGCAACGGTTATGAATCGATGGTGTATGTCGCCTGGGCCGCCATGCTGGCCGGAATTATATTCGGACGCAAGTACCCGATGGTACTTGGAACGGCAGCATTCTTATCAGGTATTATCCTGTTTGTGGCTCATCTGAACTGGATGAATCCGGAGATCACCCACCTGGTTCCTGTCCTTAAATCGTATTGGTTACTGATCCATGTGGCCATTATTACTGCCAGCTATGGGTTCATCGGATTGAGCGCATTCCTTGGGATACTGGTGCTGATCCTGTACGCCCAGATGAATGAACAAAATAGGAAGACCAGCGGACATTTTATAGAACAACTGACTACCATTAGCGAACTGTCGGCGACGCTTGGACTTTATATGTTGACTATCGGAACTTTTTTGGGCGGAGTCTGGGCCAATGAAAGCTGGGGAAGATACTGGGGATGGGATCCAAAGGAGACATGGGCTTTAATCACGGTATTCGTTTATGCCTTCGTGGTACATATGCGTTTGATCCCCTCACTCAGAGGACGATATAACTATAATCTGGCGACAGTGATCGGCTTCAGCTCTGTGTTAATGACCTATTTTGGGGTGAATTATTTCCTCAGTGGTATGCATTCATACGGGAAAGGGAGCGTTGATGGAGTTAGTTGGTCGGTATATGTTGCGGCTACTGCTATTTTTGGATTAATTTTGCTTTCATATGCAAAATTCAGAAAATTTGAAGAGGTTCGTGATCCGGGCAATAGCAAAGATGCATGAGGTCTGTTTACGGAGTGTTCCATCCCGTTCATTTACTTGTTCAAATTACAGATAAAACCTGACTAAGTGCCTTATGAAACCAATTACAGAAGTAACGCGCACGTTCGATATTCTCGATCGGTATTTATCGGAATTCCCCAGAAAAGATGCATTAGGGGGTAAAGACAATGGAGAGTGGTATACATTTTCGACAGAGGAATATGTCTCCAGTTCCCGCTGCTTTGCTTTGGGGATCTTAGCCATGGGCCTGCAGCCTGGCGCTAAAGTGGCCACGGTGACTAATAACCGACCGGAGTGGAACTTTGCAGACATGGGTTTGGCCATGGCCGGACTGGTGCATGTGCCGATCTATCCCACTATAGGGAATGAGGAATATCGCTATATTCTTGAACATGCAGAAGTCCAGGTACTGATTGTAGGTGATAAAAAGCTTTATGAAAAGTTATATCCTGTTGCAAAAGAAATTGAAAGCATAAAGGAAATATATTGTTTTGACAAAATTAACGCTTGTCCCGGACTGCAGGACATCCTGGATCTGGGAAGAAGCAAAAAAGCGGAACTGTCCGAAGAACTCGAAAAAATCAAAGATTCAATCCATCCCGATGATGTGGTCACGCTCATCTACACTTCCGGAACTACAGGTGTTCCTAAAGGTGTGATGCTGACGCACCGTAATCTGGTTTCCAATTTTGTTGCGCATTCACAGCTCCATTCTCTGGGTAAGGAACATCGGACTATAAGTTTTCTCCCCTTGTGTCATGTCTACGAACGCAGCATGAATTATCATTTTCAATACAAGGGAATGGGTATTTATTATGTTTCTAATTTGGGGCAAATCGTTGCTGCGATTCGGGAAATCAGACCTCATATGTTTAACTCTGTACCCCGGTTGATGGAGCGTGTTTATGATGGTTTTATCGCGAAGGGGAACGAATTCGGCGGATTAAAGAAAGTTATTTATTTCTGGGCGATCCGTTTTACGGCTCATTTTGATTACAACAGGAAACTGAACGTTTTCAGAAAACTTCAGCACCGGATCGCGGATCAATTGGTTTATTCAAAATGGCGTGAAGCATTGGGCGATAACATTACTTACATTGTTTCGGGAGGAGCAGCGCTTCAGCCCCGCATCCTGAAAGTTTTCGGAATGGCAGGGATAAAGGCGCTTGAAGGCTATGGACTGACCGAAACTTCGCCTGTTATCGCCGTGAGTAACCCTTTAAAAAATGAGATGAAAATTGGAACCGTCGGACCTGTTTTGCCGGGCGTGAAAGTAAAGATTGCCGACGACGGAGAGATTCTTTGTAAAGGGCCTTCCGTAATGAAAGGATACTACAAAGATCCCGAACTGACAGCACAGGTAATTGATGAAGAGGGCTGGTTTCATACCGGCGATATCGGTATCCTCGATGAAGGCAAATATTTGAAGATTACCGATCGTAAAAAAGAGATGTTCAAGATGTCAGGCGGAAAATATATTGCACCCCAAATGATCGAGAATAAACTCAAAGAATCTTTTTTTATTGAACAGGCTATGGTCATCGGCGAAAACCAGAAATTTGCCAGCGCCCTGATATCACCCAATTTTGAATATCTGCACAACTGGTGCGCCGAACGCCATATCCTTTACCGTGACAATGCTGAACTGATCTCTAAAAAGGAAGTTCTGCAGCAATATCAGCATGAAGTCGAAATCATCAATAAGACGCTTGGTCAACATGAGGAGATTAAACGTTTCAGGCTTGTTGTTGAGGAATGGTCACCGCAAACCGGCGAGTTGTCACCAACACTAAAGCTGAAACGCAACCTCCTTGTCAGGAACTATAACAGGCTCATTGATGAAATTTATGCCGTTTCAAAATCTGACCATCCTGCAAATAACGGGATCAAACTTCCGCGCATCAATCTCCGGGTCGATCTCAACGAGCTGAAGAGAAAGCTTAAATGGTAATGCATGCCTTTCAAATAACCCTTGACCAGGGAATGAGAGCAATCATGATCACATAGGCGATACCAAAGAAAATCAGAGCCTGACTGAATTTAGACTTGTCAGCAGCGGCTTTTTTCGAGCGCGACCAACCAATGTGGATCAGCGATACGGCAATCAGCATCATGAGAGCGTGCTCTACCGCGTAGAAACGCAGATCTGAATTTTTCATGGCTGCGCCAAAATCCTGAAAAGCAGTTTTCGTAATCGGACTGACGAAGAAATACAGGACAATCCCGGTCAGAAACTGAAGGTCGATCAACGCCATAAAAATGACCCCCATGATATGGTCTGATTTTCGCCACTTTTTTTGGCTGAACCACCCTGTGAAATATTTCAGCAGGGTCACCAGGGCAGCAATAAGGATCAGCCAGCGAAGCACATTGTGCAGATGTAATAAACCGATATACATAAGTATTTAGTATTAAATAGTTGTTTGATAATCAATTGGTTGCCAGATAAAAAAGTTCCTCCGGATGATAAATTGCTGTGCCCGGTTCCCTCTCACCGGAAAAGATCGCATTAATCATGGCCTGAGCGACTATTCGCGCCCGGATTGGCTTGTATTTCCTAAAAAAGACACTGGTTATAATTTTCGCCAGGATCAACAGGAACTTTTCAGTTTTCCTCTTTTCTAACCGGTTCCCTTCAAGGAAAGAGGGGCGAAAAATAAAAACTCTTCTGAATTTCAGTTGTTGAACCGCCTCTTCGAGTTCGCCTTTCATCTTGCTGTAAAAGATGAATGATCCTGGATTGGCGCCGGCCGACGATACCAGCACAAAATCCGGTATCCCATTTGCGGCGGCTGCTTTCGCCAGTTCGTACTGGTAGGTATAATCTACCCTGAATTGATTTTCTTTACTTCCTGCTTTCCTCAACGTTGTACCTAATGCTGAAAACAGAACATCTCCCTTGACCAGGGTTTTCCATTTCGCAGGTTTTTCAAAGTCAATCAGATGCTCGGTCAGCCTCGGATGTTTT
>JBDKTZ010000193.1:0-11045 GCA_039679975.1 Prolixibacteraceae bacterium | reverse complement strand
CTTTGCTGTAAAGGAAACAGGCACTTTGAAGAGAACTTTAAAATGACTATATTTGGGTTGTCACGAATGAGTGCCTTATTGTATTAATATTAACGTTGCAAACAGAATTATAGGACATGTTTTTTCTGGGAATTGCGGGACCACTAATGCCTTACTTTTTGATGACAGGAATACTCATCGTTTTCACGCTGGAAGTAAGTGCGGAAAAAATGCGCAAACCAGGAAAGGTCGCTCCTGATCATCATTGTCTTTGTGTGACAGCGAAACCCGGCATTTCTGACGAACTTAATTATTACATTTGTAGTCAACCGGATCAAACCACCCAGCGGGATCAGGCCGATGGCAGGAATCCTTCTCTTTACTGTTTTCAGCCGCCCGGGATGAAAAACGAAAGAAAATTTGCTTTCAATAATGACTCCCTGCCATCTGACAAGTATATTGGCCGCTATTTCGGATTGTCTCCACCCTGCAAATTTGTTTCATGATCACTTTCACGGTAACAAATTTAGGAAGTTATACTTTTTTCAACTATCATGATCGGAATAATCGGCTTAAGCCACAAGTCAGCGCCTGTACATATCCGGGAAAAATTTTCACTGAATAACGGGGAAAATACACAACTAGCTCAACAAATCATGGGGAACCCCCATATCGATGAGATGGTTATTCTATCGACCTGTAACCGGACTGAAATTTATTTCAAAGCAGCCGATTGTTGTTCTTCGGGAGCATTCAATATCATTCATAAGAACTTACATCAGTTCACCGGAATTGATGATCAGAAAAACAAATATTTTTACAGACTTCAGGATGATGAAGCGGTCAGACACTTGTTCAGGGTAGTATCGAGCCTTGACTCAATGGTTTTGGGAGAGTACCAAATCGTATCGCAGATTAAGGAGGCTTATCACCTGGCAAAGGAAAACAAAACGGTTGGAAAGATATTTAAGCGTCTTTTTACAAAAGCGCTCGAAACAGGAAAGCTGGTCCGAACCAAAACGGCCATGAGCAGCGGAGCTTTTTCAGTGAGCTATGCTGCCGTTGAAAAATGCTATGAACAGTTTAACGACCTGCAGCAAAAGAATATTCTGCTGATCGGCGCCGGGGAAACCGGAGAACTGGTCATAAAAAACCTGTTCAAGAAGGGATGTCAGCATATCACTGTAACCAACCGGACAACCGCCAAAGCAGAAGAACTCGCCAGACGTTACCAGGGGAAAGTGCTCCCATTTACAAAGCTGATGCAGGGAGTTCAGGAAGCAGAGATCATTGTCAGTTCGGTATCCTGCAAAGAACCTTTGTTTGATGCCAGACAAATCGAACCCCACCTGAACGGCCATTCCCGCATGATGATCGATCTTGGCGTCCCCAGGAACATTCATCCTGATATTTCGGATATTTCAGGCGTTTCACTGTTGAATGTCGATGATTTGAAAGAAGTTGTGTCAGGCAATAAAGAGAAGAAACAAACCTATGTGACCGTTGCCGAATCGATCATTGAGGAAAAGGTTGCCGAGTTTTCAGACTGGCTGAGTATCCAGGACCTTTCTCCTGCCATTCAAAATATTATTTCCGCTATTAATCAGGTTAACAGCAATGAATTATCAGTTCTGAAGAAATCGACTTCTGAAGATGAGTACCTGCTCCTGGAAAAATACAGCAAACATATATCTGAAAAATTAGCGAATACACTGATCAAAAAGCTGAAGGTCATCAGCAATAACGGACGGGCAACTGAATATGTAAAAGTGATCAATGATCTTTTTACTCCAGTCAATGAACGTACGGACTAGCCCGGCGAAGTTTTACTTTTTGAGCATTACCGGAGAAACGACGAATAATGATAAGCAATAAAACAATAAAGATCGGCACCAGGGGCAGCAAGCTCGCCCTTTGGCAGGCAGAGCAAACCAGAAAAAATCTGTGCGCGGCATTTCCGGATCTGACATTCGAAACAGCCATCATCAAAACCAAAGGTGACCTGATCATGGATGTTCCATTGCCGGCAATAGGAGACAAAGGACTATTTACAAAGGAAATTGAAAATGCGTTGCTCAGCGGTGAAATTGATCTTGCCGTTCACAGTTTGAAAGACCTGCCCACTGAGCTTCCGGACGGCTTAGCCATAGGCGGAATGCTTCCCCGGGGAGAAGTAAGGGATATCCTGATCTCTCGCGAAGGTAGAAAATTAACTGAAATGACCGCGGGCGACAGGATAGCAACATCCAGCCTCAGAAGAAAGGCACAGTTACTGCATTTCAACCCTGCATTGACTATTATCGATATCCGCGGGAATATTGACACGCGCATACAAAAAATGAAAGACGGATACTGTGATGCGCTGATCATGGCCGGCGCAGGTATTATACGCCTGGCTTATCAGGACCAGATCACCGCATTTCTGGATCCCTCAGTCATCTTGCCTGCCGTGAGCCAGGGGGCGGTGGCCATTGAGATACGGGAGGATGATGAAACCGTTATGAAACTTATCAATGCCATTGCCGATGAAGATACCTGGTTAACGACAATGGCCGAAAGGGCATTTTTGCGAACCCTCGAAGGAGGATGCCAGGTACCGGTTGGCTGTTACTGTGAAAAGAATGACGACCAATTGAAAATAACCGGCATCCTCGCCTCTCTGGATGGAAAAGAATTAATCAAACGATCCGTGAACTGCCTTCCGGAGGAGGCTTCCGAAAAAGCGATTGAGCTGGCCTGGGAAATCATTGATCACGGAGGACAGACAATCCTTCAGCAAATCAGATCGGCAGAATAAAAAATATGAATTCAGATGGACAAGCCATATTGAAAGGTAAAACAATCATCTGCACTTATCCGGAAAACGAACACGATGAGTCGGCCGAACTTCTTATTAAAGCAGGTGCCCTTGTCCTGTCCATGCCCATGATTGCAGTTGAACCGATACCATTCCATCTGAAGAATAATCCGGAACACTACGATTGGCTGGTCTTTACCAGCAAGAATGCAGTATCCCCCTTTTTTAGCCGGTACCCTTTGACCGGCAGTCAAAAGGTCGCCGCACTCGGACCAGGTACAGCAGCCGAACTGGCCAAACAAAATTGCAGCGTTAATTTTACAGGAAAGGGGAAATCTGCGATTCACTTTGCCCGGGAAATCAGGCAGATCATCGTTCCGGGAGAAAAGATCCTGCTTGTTCTTGGAACGATGGCTCCCGATACGCTAGAAAGAACGCTGTCTGAAAGTTATACTGCAGAAAGGATCAACGTTTATCAAACCATCATGCCTGCGTACATCGACCCTGACCTTGTACAGCGCGTGGAAAATGACCGGTATGACATTATACTGGTCAGCAGTCCTTCTGCTTTTTTCAATCTTTTTTCTATCTTACAAGGAAATAAAAAAAATTTGAGGATCATCAGCATCGGGGAAACAACGACTGCAGCGATCCGGAAGTTTAATATTGAACCGGTGACAACGGCTCCGAATCCCGGCTACAAAGATTTGGCCGAAACCGCCGTAAATTATTTTAAGAACCACAAAAACCAAATACAATGAGCTATCCTGTTACAAGACTAAGACGATTACGTAAAAATTCCATCATCCGGAATATGATACGGGAAACTGAAGTGAACAGGGATGATCTAATCATGCCTTATTTCGTTTGCCCCGGAGAGAACATACGGAACCCGATCAATTCCATGCCTGGAAATTTTCAATTATCGATCGATCTTTTAATTCAGGAGGTGCAGGACCTGGTCTCTCAAACAGCGGTAAATAAAATTCTGCTGTTTGGTATCCCCGAATTTAAGGATGAAGACGGAACGGTTGCCTGTAGCCATGATGCCATTGTTCCTCAGGCTATCCGGGCATTGAAAGCTGCAATTCCGGACATTTTGGTCATTGCAGATGTTTGCAACTGCGAATATACCACTCACGGGCATTGCGGGACTATTGTCGATGGCGATGTCAATAATGACTTAACTGTAAAGACATTAGCAGCTCAGTCTGTTACACTGGCACAAGCCGGTGCCGATTTTATTGCCCCCAGTGACATGATGGACGGTCGTGTCGCTGTCATCAGAAAGGCGCTGGATGAAAACGGGCTTGAAAATACGCCTATCCTCGCCTACTCCGCCAAATACGCTTCCGGATTTTACGGACCTTTTCGTGAGGCGGCCGAAAGTGCACCCAAATTCGGCGACCGCAGCACATATCAAATGGATCCGGCCAACAGCAATGAAGCTCTGCGTGAAGTGGAACAGGATATTAACGAAGGCGCCGATATGGTGATGGTAAAGCCGGCTTTGAGTTATCTCGACATCATCAGCAGGGTCCGGAATACATTCAATATTCCGATAGTTGCCTATAACGTCAGTGGTGAATTTTCAATGGTCAAAGCCGCCGGGGCCAATGGATGGATTGATGAGGAACGCCTGATCAGGGAAATACTGACTTCAATCAAACGCGCCGGCGCCGACCTGATCATCACTTATCACGCGAAAGAATTTGTATTGAGCCAGATCAGAAAAGGAAACAGAGTATAGGGGCAAAGCGCATGGAGCACCAGCGTCCTCCCTCGACGATATGCCATGCACCGTCCGCTATGCGCATTAACATTTTAGATTCTACGAACATGAATTTTTCCAATAGCATAAAGGCCTTTGAACGGGCAAAACAACTCATCCCCGGAGGAGTCAATTCCCCCGTCCGGGCATTTAAAAGCGTACAAGCCAACCCTGTATTTATACAAAGCGCCGGCGGATGCCGGATCCGGGATATCGACGGAAATGACTATATTGACTTTGTGGCTTCATGGGGACCATTGATCCTTGGACATGCCCGTCCTGAAATTGTTGAAGCGATACAGAAAGCGGCAGGAAAGGGAACAAGCTATGGAGCCCCTACGTTGATCGAAAATGAAATGGCTGAACTCATTACAGCCATGGTTCCGTCAGTTGAAAAGGTGCGCATGGTCAATTCCGGCACAGAAGCGACCATGAGCGCGCTGCGACTGGCCAGAGGCTATACAGGCCGCGATTTGGTCGTTAAATTCGCAGGCTGTTATCATGGCCACGCCGATAGCTTCCTGATCAAAGCCGGTTCAGGAGCAATCACGCTGGGGCTCCCCGACAGCCCGGGTGTGACAAAAGCTTCGGCACAGAATACGCTCATCGCCGAGTATAATAACCTGACTTCTGCCGAGCGGCTGTTTAAAGAACGGGGAAATGAAATTGCAGCTGTAATCCTGGAAGTTGTCCCGGGAAACATGGGGGTCATACTGCCGGCTCCGGGCTTTCTTGAAGGGCTAAGAAAGTTAACAAGCGCGTATGGTTCCCTGCTCATTTTTGATGAAGTGATCACCGGCTTTCGCTTGTCGGCAGGAGGAGCACAACAGCTTTTTGGCATTGAACCCGACCTGACCACTCTGGGTAAAATCATCGGAGGAGGTTTGCCTGTAGGTGCTTATGGCGGACGGGCAGAGATCATGAATTTGCTGGCGCCTCAGGGCCCGGTTTACCAGGCAGGAACCTTATCGGGAAATCCACTGGCAATGGCTGCAGGAACAGCCATGCTGAACATCCTTAAAAATAATCCAAAGATCTATGTTAATCTGGAGAACAAAGCAGGCAAACTGGAAGCGGAACTGAGGAATAACCTTCTAAGACATGGGATTCCCGGCGTGATCAACCGAATCGGTTCGATGATGACCTTATTCTTCACCGAAGAGCAAAAGGTTGAGAATTTTGAACAGGCCATGAAATCCAATACGGCGCGCTATGGCTCCTACTTCCGCAAGTCGCTGGGAAGCGGGATCTACCTGGCTCCGTCACAATTTGAATGCCTGTTTGTTTCCGACGCTCATACAGACGACGATATTGACCGGTTTATTGAAGTAAATGATCGGGTACTGGCCGGGTTAGCGCAGGGCGCGTAGAGCATAGCGTAAAATCCGTTTCCGTATCCGGTGCCCGGTACCCATAACAGTTCAAAACAGTTATCAATTTTACGCCAATGATGCAATCAATTTTTTTGGATACATTGAAGGGAAAGCCGGGCCATCGCCCCCCTGTATGGTTCATGCGCCAGGCGGGAAGGGTCCTGCCAAACTATAATAAATTAAAGGAAAATTATTCATTCCGGGAACTCATGCATGATCCGGTACTGGCAGCAAAAGTGACCCTCATGCCGGTGGAAGACCTGGGTGTTGACGCGGCTATCTTGTTCTCTGACATCCTGGTCATTCCCGAAGCAATGGGAATGGAAGCTGAATTCACCGAAAGGGGTCCCGTTTTTAAAAGACCGCTGAAAAACCTGAGCCAGCCGGTAAATCATTTGGACCCTGATCCTCAAAAACTTGAATACATTTATCTGGTGATCGATGAGATCATCCGGAATCGCCCTGAAAACACCCCCCTGATCGGATTCTGCGGAGCACCCCTTACAACATTATGCTACATGATCCAGGGAATCAGTTCCAATCCTGGCTTCCCTGATGCCACCCGTTTTTTGTTTCAACACAAAAATGAGGCGAAAAAGCTGATCGAAGCGATCGCTGATTTCTCAATCCATTATGCACTCACGCAAGTTGAGCACGGAATTGAAGCTTTCCAGCTTTTTGAAACCCATGCCAACCTCATCCCTGAAGAAATGTATATGGATTTGTTTATGCCCGCTGTCAAAAAAATAGGATATGCTATCCGGGAAACAGGAACACCTTTTATCTTTTTTCCAAAGGGGTTTGGAACAGGCTTAAGAAAAATAACTCCTGATATAGCTGATTTTGTAAGTATTGATTGGCAAATTCCTCTTCAACAGGCAAGAAAATTGCTTCATCCGGCGATTGGTATCCAAGGAAACCTGGACCCCCGGGTTCTTTACCAAACACAAGAAGATATCCGGGCAGAGCTTGAAAAATATCTGCCGTTTTTCCGAAAAAACCAAAGGTGGATCTTTAATCTCGGACATGGATTTCTTCCTGATACACCTTATGAAAGTGCCGGACTGATTGTTGACTGGATCAAAAACACTTCATGGAAAAAATAAAAGGTTGTCTTAAAACCGTGACGAGTATGTTTAAGACAACCCAATCCACTACGCTCATTGTTTAAACGATGGTTAAACATGCAAATCATCAAATTCAACACTGACATAATCCTTTGCCATGATTTCTTCTTCCAAGTCCGCATCATTCTCAACCAATAATTCGGATTCGTAAGAATTATCTTCATCAGTGTTCATTTGACGGTCAATGGGTTGCCTGTCTTCTATATATTCAACAACTTCATTGATCCCATCAATAAATTTTTCAAAATCCTCCTTATACAGAAAAATTTTGTGTTTCTCAAAATGAAACTTTCCGTCCTGCTCATACCGCTTTTTACTTTCGGTGATCGTCAGGTAGTACTCATCCTTTCTCGTCGATTTGACATCAAAGAAATAAGTTCTCTTCCCAGCTCTTACAGCTTTAGAATAGATTTCCTGCCTGAATTTACTGTCAACTTCTTCGTTTAATTCGTCATTCTTGTCAATGCCTTCCATCATACTCGTTTTAGGTTATTGCAAAGTTAAGTTCATCAAAAATAAAAAATTCTTTTTAATAATTATGGTAGCTTTTAATAAACAATTGACTAAAACGAACTTTGGGAGGATATTTGGTAAAAAAAGCCTGTATTTTGTCTAAATCAACGATATGATCAATCAAACGACCAATCCGGTCCGCTTAAGTTTACCAAAGGAAACAGGCCAAAAAATGTTCATCAAAAGTTCATTATTGCCCCTGATAATACTTCATTGCTTCAGGCATCAGCTTCTCCAGTTCAGCGATTCTTCGGGTATCGACTGGATGCGTACTGAGAAATTCAGGGGTTCCGGAACCTCCTTTGGCTGCCATTCTTTTCCAGAAAGCAATAGATTCCCGCGGATCGTATCCGGCCATCGCCATAAAGATCAGTCCCATTTTATCGGCCTCGAGTTCGTGTTTGCGGGAAAAAGGGAGAGTGAGCCCCACTTGCGTGCCAAGTCCATACGCAGATGAATAAATAGCCCGGGTTTTTTCAGGTTGCTTTTTTGTAGCTTCCGACAATCCTATTCCACCCATTTCAACCAGCATGGCCTGGCTCATTCTTTCGTTTCCGTGGCGAGCCACGGCATGAGCAATTTCATGTCCCATAACTACAGCTATCCCGGCGTCATTTTGCGTTAAGGGAAGAATTCCGGTATAAAAGACAACTTTACCGCCAGGCATACACCAGGCATTGGGAACATCGCTTTCAACCAGGTTAAACTCCCATTTAAAATTTTCAATATAACTCTCAAAGCCATTGGTTTTAAGATAGCTTTCGACCGCTGCGGAAACTTTTGCTCCAACCCGTTTAATTTGCTGCGCCTGAACAGCGTTGTTCGACAGTTTATTTTCTTTTAAAAATTCGCTGTAACTGGTTAAGCTCATTTCCACCATTGACGATTCAGGCAATAAGCTTAACTGGCTTCTCCCTGTAAGCGGAACCGTACTGCATGACTCAACCAGCAGTACAGCAGCCACAAAAGATACTTTAACGAATGTGATTTGACTCTTCATTTCATTCAGATTTTATGGTCACCCTAATATAAACAAACCACTCCGAAAAATGATGAAATTGCGATGATTTTATAACACCAATCGAAATGAATATCATGTTGTCATGGTAACTCTGTTTAACCGCTAACAAACAGGCTTTATTATTTTATCAGTGACGGTTTGATCTCTTTGCCGCCAAAAGCGTATTTTTCAGCAGCGAAACACGTGTCATAGGGCCAACTCCTCCGGGAACAGGGGTAATATATGAACATTTTGGGGCCACTTCATCAAAGGCCACATCGCCTTTTAACTTCCATCCGGATTTTGTCTGGTCCGATTTCACACGCGTAGTCCCCACATCAATCACGACAGCTCCCTCCCTGACCATATCCGCCCTGACAAACTCCGGTGAGCCAATAGCCGCGATAATAATATCAGCTTTGGCACATAATTCTTTAAGATTTTTGGTCCGGCTGTGAGCCACGGTTACCGTTGCGTTCATGGCCTTCTGCGACATCAGAACGCTTATCGGACGGCCAACAATATTGCTTCGCCCAAGTACCACGCAATTCTTTCCTGAAGTTTCGATCCCGTACCGTTTGATCAGCTCCACAATTCCATCAGGAGTGGCGGAGATAAACGAAGGCAGTCCGATTACCATCCGCCCGACGTTGATGGGATGGAAACCGTCTACATCCTTGAGCGGGTCGATGGCCTCGATCACCTTCTGCTCTGAAATATGGTCCGGAAGCGGAAGCTGAACAATAAAGCCGTCAATATCCAGATTCCGGTTCAATTCGCCGACCTTGGTCAGCAGTTCTTCCTCAGTGACATCGTCTTCATAACGTACCAGTGTCGATTTGAAACCAACTTCTTCACAGTCCTTGATCTTATATGCCACATAAGTTTCACTTCCTCCGTCGTGACCTACCAATACCGCGGCCAGATGAGGGATCTTCCCCCCCTGATCTTTGATTTTCCTGACTTCCCCGGCGATCTCTGCCTTCATTTCTGAAGCCGTCTTTTTCCCGTCAATTAATTCCATATTCTGATTTTTGGTTTCCTGATTCGCAGTTCTTTATACTCCGGTCTCCCGGCTCCCGTCTATCTTCTCCCCGGCATGTTTTTCATCATCCGGCCCAGGTTCTTCCCCTGTGAAACCATCCGCATCATTCTGCGGGTTTCATCAAACTGTTTGATCAGTCTGTTCACCTCCTGGATATTTGTTCCTGAACCATCGGCAATACGTTTTCTTCTGGTTCCGTTCAAAAGCGCAGGATTTTCTCGTTCTGCAGGAGTCATTGAATAAATAATGGCTTCGATATGCTTAAAGGCATCGTCATCAATATCAATATTCTTCATCGCTTTTCCCATTCCCGGGATCATCGCCGCCAGGTCTTTCAGGTTACCCATCTTCTTGATCTGGTGAATTTGAGTCAGAAAGTCGTTGAACCCAAATTGATTTTTGGCAAGTTTCGATTGAAGCTTTCGGGCCTCATCCACATCGAATTGTTCCTGCGCTTTTTCAACCAGCGAAACAATATCACCCATTCCAAGTATACGATCGGCCATACGTTCCGGGTGGAAAATATCGAGCGCTTCCATTTTTTCACCGGTACTGACAAATTTGATCGGCTTATTTACCACCGAACGAATAGACAAAGCAGCACCACCCCGGGTATCACCGTCCAGTTTGGTCAAAACGACACCGTTAAAATCAAGCCGGTCATTAAACTCTTTGGCCGTGTTGACCGCATCCTGTCCGGTCATAGAGTCGACAACAAAAAGGATTTCGTGCGGCGAAACGGCACTCTTGATCGCTGTAATCTCCTTCATCATTTCTTCATCGATCGCCAGACGCCCGGCAGTATCAATGATGACAAGGTTATACCCATTCGCTTTCGCATGCTGGATAGCTAACTTCGCGATTTTGACCGGTTCCTTGCTCCCTTCTTCCGTATATACCGGAACATCAATCTGTGATCCAAGAACTTTAAGCTGATCAATAGCGGCAGGACGATAAACATCACCGGCAACCAGAAGAGGATTTTTTCCCTTTTTACTCTTCAGGTACCTGGCCAGTTTACCTGAAAATGTTGTCTTACCGGATCCCTGAAGTCCCGCGATCAGGATCACAGCAGGAGTTCCCTGAATATTGATATCAACCGATTTCCCTCCCATCAGAGCGGCCAATTCATCATGTACGATCTTCACCATCATTTCTCCGGGCTTGACCGAAGTCAGCACATTCTGTCCCAGAGCTTTATCTTTAACCGTCTCTGTAAATGATTTGGCAATTTTATAGTTGACGTCAGCGTCAAGCAATGCCCGCCTGACTTCCTTTAATGTTTCCGCAACATTGATCTCAGTGATCCGTCCCTGCCCTTTCAGCAATTTGAATGAACGTTCTAATTTGTCATTAAGATTTTCAAACATAACAGGAGTGCTATTGAGTTTTTAAAAAATTTCAAACAAAAATAGGTTGTTTAAATATAAGTATCAAGAC
>JBDKTZ010000046.1:0-8402 GCA_039679975.1 Prolixibacteraceae bacterium | reverse complement strand
TCATGCTGTTTATGGGACTCAAAGATGATATTATTACCATTCCCGCGCAGAAAAAATTTTTGATCCAGATCGGAACAGCTATTCTGCTTGTCACTTTGGGACATTTCAGAATCGATTACCTTTACGGACTATTTGATATCGGAGAATTGCCATCCTGGGCCAGTATACCTCTTTCCTTCCTGGTTTTCCTGTTTCTGATCAATGCGTTTAATCTGATTGACGGAATCGACGGCCTGGCAGGCGGATTAGCCTGTATCATATCAGGTTCGCTGGGAACATGGTTTTTGATGGCAGGACACCTGGACTATGCGGTATTGAGTTACGCTCTTTGCGGAAGTCTCATCGCCTTTCTTCGGTTCAACATGACCAAAGGAAAAAATAAAATTTTTATGGGTGATACCGGCTCACTCATCCTGGGCGTTATCATTGCTGCTCTTATCATCAAATATGTTAATTTTAATCTGTTTGCTCCTGAAAAGTTGTATTTTAGGCAGGCCCCGCTTTTTGCTCTCGCGTTATTAATCGTACCTGCTACGGATACAATCCGGGTTTTTATGATCAGGATTGTCAAAATGAGGTCACCGTTTACACCCGATATGAATCATGTTCATCATATTCTTATAAAATCAGGTCTATCTCATTCGGAGGCAAGCTGTTTCCTGATTCTGTACACGATCGGTTTCCTGGTTTTGGCAGTTAGCCTGCAGTCTTACCTTTCCCTGACAATCAATTTTTCATTGTTTTTAACCATTAGTTTCAGCGCGGTTGGGCTTCTTGCCTTGATCCAAAGGACGTCAGAAGAGCAACGTCCAAGAATGGTTGTGTTAAAAAACAGTGAAAGAGAAGGAGAAGAACTTATTTCCAATAACCTGAGGTGGGAGATTGAAACCACGCTTGAAAAGGCCGCCATAATCACTAAAAAAAATATTTACAAAAATTGAGAGTCTTTTGCCGCGAGTGAACATTTATTTAAATTTGTATAGAAACGAGAACTCACATCCCAAGGAGTTTTCCAGGTAGCGGCCGAAATCTGCTGCAATTTTAAATCCATAAGAGACCGGCGTTTTTCTTGTTTGAACATGCAGATTCCCCTCCAGAGAATACAAATCTCTGAATCGGGGGTAAGGCGCTTCATAGGTTCCGTAGTGCCGGGAATAAGTTCCCTTTCCCGACCAGAAGATCTGATCAGACAAATATCCGCCAATTCCGCCATGCAAGGCCCTCAACCGGGTACTTTCGAAGCCGATTGATATACCGTCCTGAATCGTAGGAATAAACAAAGGGCTTCCCATCATCCGGTTATAGGAGACAAAACCCGACTGGTACACGCCGTGGTTAAAATAGTTATCGCGTCCTTCGCCAATCAGTGAATCAGGTTTGGAAGGATCAGGTGCATACTGGTGGTAGGCACCACTTTGATTAGTTGTGTTGACAAATTCTATGATGACCTGTTGGATCAGTGACTTCTTTTCCAGACGTTCAATTGAAAGCCCCCAGAATCCATCCTGCATATTATGGAAAAGGAAACCCGACCCATCCTCAAACATGTGCTGATAATAGACTTTCGCTTCATAATCCGGCTTCCTAAGGTCCAATTCAAACAAATTCTGCCCCAGCTGATCTCCGGCAATATTATCCTGGTCTGTTTCAGGTGATTCCTCACCGCCGCCACGTCCAAAAATATAACGCAAATAGTATTTAAATCCGGGCATTTTTCCAATCGCCGAATTGGGAGACGTTCCGCCCCAAATCACCCAATGATCCAATCCGGCATGAAAAGTCAATTCTTCGTTGATTTTATAATTGATTACGGCTCGTTTATGATGCAAATTGGCATGATGGACGAAGCGATGATCCAACAAGAGGTATTCCGCGTATTTTCCATCGAGCGAAAAGCGACTGATCCAACCGCCTTTAAACGGGTTAAAGTTTTCGACTCCCAGTTCGCCCCGGGGATTGGGTCGCGCATTGTTGGACAGGAAAAGATCGCCATTGGTATGAGACAGGCCATTTGCCCGAAACGGTTCCGCTTTTGCACCCGCCAGGAAATAGAACTTACCCAGTCCAATCTTTCCCCAGTATTGTTCGGCATAAATCTTCGACCTATCGCTCAACCGTCCTGCAACGGAAACTCCGTAATCAAAAGAAAGTTTCCCTCCGTTACTCTTATCCGCTCCCTGCCAGTTAAACAAGAATACCTGTTGCACCGGCGACTGATCGTCGACCCGCCCCAACCGGTTCATTTCCAACCAAAAAGGAACCTGACCGGTAGCCAGTATGGTATGTGATCCGATAGACATCCGGCTGCTATCGGATGCTTCCTGCGCATGTATACAATCAAGAAAAAAAACACTCGTGGCAATGAGCGAAATGATTTGTTTCATTTGTATATTATTTATTTTTTAGATCAAATAAAACTGACAAGATTCAAAAAATGCGCATTCCAGGTTAGTATCTGTAAGATCATGCCAATTCCATGGCTTGGATTTTAAAAAAAACGCAGACCTGTAAGCCGGGTTCTGTTCCTTCAAAGAATTAAGAAGTCCCTATCATTTATCTGGCCGTAACATCACTGTTACGATCTAGCAGCCTACCCCTCACAATACCAGAACTGATGAACTGGAACAAGGCGGGCAACCTTGCCGGCGACTTACGCCAATCATGATTTATTTGGCTTTGCAACCCATGAAGAATACGGCTTCCGGAATCACTTCCGGAACCGGTGAGCTCTTACCTCACCTTTTCACCCTAACCAAACCAAAAGGCCTGGCGGTTATTTTCTGTTATCCTGCTACAAACTTTCGCCCGTCTTCCCGTTAGGAAGCATGGCGCCCTGTGTTGCCCGGACTTTCCTCTCCTTCCGCGAAGGAGCGATAGAGCGGTCTGCTATGCAAAGATAAAAATAAATACGCTGATTTACTATATGGTAAAATTGATATATTGTTATGTAATCATGAATGATGCTCCGGGTTACCCCGGATTCGATACGTCGTTCAATCTCAAGAACCGTTTTAATAACGCTTCCCCTGCCAGCTGTCCCGTTCCTCGAGCCGCTTTACCAGCTTTGCCGTAAATTCAAAATTCTTTAATCCCCATTTGGGGGCAATCACCATTTCTGAAGGCGCCTGACTAACGAATCGTTCGATAACAATACGGGGACTTATTAATTCCATATAATCCACCACAAGGTCCAGATATTCTTCCACTGAAAATAAATGAAAATCAACAGGGCTACAAAGATACTCCCTGGCCATTCGTGTTCCCTGGTGAATTTGTAAGTGATGAAGCTTGAGATTTTCGACCGGCAGTTTTGAGATCTCTCTGGCCTGATCCATGTAATCATTGTAATTTTCACCGGGAAGGCCCAGGATTAAATGAGCACAGGTATGGATCTCCCGTTTAGCGGTGGCCTCAATTGCTTTCACTGAATCTGAAAACGAATGGCCTCTGTTGATCCGTCTCAATGTCTCATCCTTCACCGATTCTACTCCAAATTCAATCATAATATAATACGTTCGTGAGAGTTCTGCCAGATAATCCAGCATCTCTTCATTGACACAATCGGGGCGGGTGCCGAGCACTAACCCGATCACCTGCGGATTGGCAAGCGCTTGTTCGTAACGTTCTTTGAGTACTGCCAGTTCCGCATAGGTATTGGAATACGCCTGAAAATAGGCAATATACCGCATGGAATCATACTTCCTGGAAAAAAAGTTAATTCCTTCACATAGCTGATCTGAAATACTCCTCTCCAAACGACAGTATTCAGGATTAAAGGCTTTATTGTTACAGTAAGAACAACCATTCAGCGCTTTGGTCCCATCCCGGTTTGGACAAGTAAATCCTCCGTCAACCGAGATTTTCTGAACCCGCCCGGTAAACTGTCTTTTAAAATAAGCCGAAAAATCGTTATATCTTCCGTTATGCCCCCATTCAAACTGCACGGTGATTCTGATTATTAAGTGACGCAGCAAAAATAAGGATAATAACGCACAATGAAACGAGCCATGAACGCCTCAGTTTACACCAAGGTGATGTTTATTGGCGAATTGGAGCGCAGCGGAATTGAAGCGAAGCGGAAATCCGTGAAACGAAATCCCCGAAGGGAATCGAGCTTGCGAGATCCGCGAAGCGAATTGAACGGTATGAAATCCATGTAATGAATTCCATACCGTTAACAGTGCGTCCCGAAGAGGTGATGGCAATACGCAAATTGTAGTTGGTAATTTGAAAATATATATTGTATCAAATAAATCATTTAAATTCGTGGGAAACAATCACCTAAGCCTTAATTGCCACAGGGTTTCATATTTTTCTTATCAACACATGTTGATAACTTTCAACTTTCAGTCGGATTTATGGTTCTTTGATAAAAGTTATTTTCATATTTTTAAACTAAACAAAGATACCATGTTGACAGAAAAAGACATGATTGCGATCAGGGAAAGGGGAAGTGACCCGGAAACAGTATTGAAGCAACTTGAAAATTTTCGCAATGGTTTCCCTTTTTTACAGATTATTAAACCGGCTACAGTTGATGATGGTATAACCACCTTAAAAGATTCTGATATTGCTGAATACGGTCATATTTTTGAAGAATCTGCGGCACAAGGCACCCGTTTACTAAAATTTGTTCCCGCCTCAGGTGCAGCAAGCCGGATGTTTAAAGATCTTTTTGAAGCTAAAGACAAACTGGAGAAAGGTGTTCCCGTGCAGGAGGTGATGGAAGATGAGGAAGTGAAGCAGTTCTTGCTCAATCTGGAAAAATTCAGCTTTTACAAAGCTCTGGAAAAGCTGGCAGGAAAGCCTCCCCGACAAATGCCCCTCCCGGAGATCCTGGATTACGTCTTAACCGGCAGAGGATTAAATTATGGAAATCTGCCAAAGGGGTTGCTTCTTTTCCATCGCTATGACAGGTCGCCGAGAACCCCCTTCGGCGAACATTGCATTGAAGGGGCCTTATACGCAAAAAATCAAGATAAGACCGTACGGATTCATTTTACGGTCTCTCCGGAGCACCAGGAAAACTTCAAAGCTCATCTGGCAGAGATCCGTGAAGAATATGAAGAAATAACCGATTCTGTTTTTGAAATTTCTTTTAGCCAACAAAGTCCTTCCACCGATACCGTGGCGGTCACACCCGATAATGACCCCTTCAGAAATAAAAACGGGAGCCTGTTGTTCCGGCCTGGAGGACATGGTGCGTTGCTTAAAAATCTGAATGACTTGGATGCAGATCTTGTCTTTATAAAGAACATCGACAACGTAGTGCCGGATTATCTCAAGCTGACTACAACAGTATACAAAAAGGCGCTGGCAGGTTTGTTACTCAAAATGCAACGGAGTATTTTCAACTATCAGCGCATTTTCGATACTCATCATTATTCTTCGCTTGACAGTGTTTTTATCGCGGAAGCTGCCAACTTTCTGGAAAATATCCTTCACGTCCACCCTCCTGAAAATCAATACTACACTGAAAAGGAAGAATTATTTTACTACCTGAAATCAAAGTTTAACCGTCCCATACGGGTGTGCGGGATGGTACGCAACCAGGGTGAACCGGGGGGTGGTCCTTTTTGGGCAAGGAACAATGACGGATCAGTTTCTTTGCAAATCGTCGAAAGCTCACAGATCGATCCTGCTGATCCGGATCAGAAAGAGATATTACACCAATCGACTCACTTTAATCCTGTTGATCTGGTTTGCGCTTTTAAAAATTATAAAGGCGAAAAATATAATTTGTTTGACTTCAGCGACCCCAAAACAGGATTTATCGCGCGCAAGTCAAAAGACGGAAAAGAACTCAAGGCCCAGGAACTTCCCGGGTTATGGAATGGTGCAATGGCAAATTGGAACACCCTTTTTGTAGAGGTGCCCATTGAAACTTTCAGTCCCGTGAAAACGGTTAATGACCTTTTGCGAAAAGAGCATCAGCCGGAATAAGTTGTTTTCAAAAACTATTTTATAAATTTGCAGCTGCAATTTCTTATTATGGAAGAGGACGCTAGAGACTTTTACGAAAACGAGGAGATTCTGGGAGCAGTTGAACGTTTCCGGAAGATGACAAATGATGGCTCTTTCGAATATTTTGATGTGTTTGAAATTGAAGGCATGGTCGATTATTTTCTCGATGAAGGTAAAATAAAACTGGCGAATAAGGCAATAGAGAATGGATTGAAAATTCACCCGGCATCAACTTCCCTTCAGATCAAAAAAGCGCAGATCCTTCTGGTGGAAGGCAAAGCTGAAGAATCCTTTGATCTGATCAACCTGTCCGAAAAAATAGAAAAAACGAATCCCGATGTTTTTTTGGTCAAGGGTTCCGCCCTGATCATGTTGGGCTTGGTTCCTGAAGCTATTGCAGCTTATGAGCAATCGATACGGTATAATTATGATGATACAGATGATTTACTTTATAATATAAGCATCACGCTCAGTCAGGCCGGAGAAACAGACAAAGCAATTGATTTTTTGGAGAGAGCCTATCAGATTAACCCGAAAAACGAGCTTGTCTTGTACGAATTGGGGTATTGCTATGACAAAAAACAGGATTTCGAAAAGAGTATTCTCTATTACAATCATTATCTGGATATTGATCCGTTTAATGCATCGGTATGGTACAATCTGGGAATTACCTATAACCGAATTGGACAACATGATGAAGCGATCAATGCCTATGATTATTCTATTGCCATTCAGGATAACTTTGAACAGGCTTATTTCAATAAAGCAAACGCTTTATCAAACAGTAGCCGTTATGAAGAAGCGGTGAAGTGCTACAAGGAGTACCTCGAGCTGGATAAAAATAATGACGACGCCTATTGTTACCTTGGTGAATGTTATCTCAACCTCGAACGGAACGATGATGCCCTGGTCAACTACAGAAAAGCCATCCGGATCAATAAAAACAATTCCAATGCATGGTATGGCTCAGGTCTGGTTATGTGGATCGAAGGAAAACTGACTGAAGCGCTTGTATTTATTAAAAAAGCGCTTAAGCTGGATGATGAAAACGCTGATTTTTGGTTGATCTATGGAAAGATCAATCATGAATCGGAGAAATTTGACCAGGCAGAAAATGCGTTTGAAAAGGCTGTTTCTCTGGAACCAGATAATCCTGATGCATGGGTTTCATATGCAGAAATGGAATATGAACGGGGCCATTTGAACGACGCGATCTTAATTCTGGAAAACGCCTATCAGATCATTTCAGATGATTCAGCGATCAGTTACCGGCTAACTGCATACCTGTTAGAGAATAACGACGAACTGTCGGCTACCGGCTATTTCGAAAAAGCCCTGGAGCTCGATTTCAATGGCTACCATAACTTATTCGATTATTATCCGGAAGCAATTCAAAATGAATCGATCAAAAAACTCATAAAAAAATATCAATCAACCAAACTCTAAACAATGAATTTCGATTTGCCATTTATCCCTGAAAGGCCGGCTAAACCAAGAAAATCTGGCCTTACAATGGTTATGGACAAGGGATTAAGTTTGCAGGAAACTGAAAATTTCTGTGATGTAGCGGCTGAATATACCGACCTTTTAAAGCTCGGGTTTGGGACAGGACTCCTGACCCCTCATCTTAAAGAAAAAATCAAATTATACAAGCAGGCCGGATTGACGCCCTATTTCGGAGGAACGCTTTTTGAAGCTTTTATTGCAAGAAACAGGTTCGATGAATACAGGAAATTCATTGCCGACAGTGGTGTGGAAACAGCCGAAATATCAGACGGTGTTCTTCCCATGGATCATGATCTCAAATGCAGGTACATTCAAACACTTTCGAAAGATTTCACCATTCTTTCTGAAGTGGGAACCAAACTGAAAGGGAAAGAGATCTCCAACGAAAAGTGGGTCTCATGGATGCAGACCGAACTTCAGGCCGGCGCATGGAAAGTAATTGCAGAAGCCCGTGAAAGTGGAAATATAGGCATTTATAACGAAGACGGATCAGCCAACTCCACACTTGTTCTGGATATCCGGAAACAGTTGAATGCCGATGACATTCTGTGGGAAGCTCCGCTAAAGAGCCAGCAGGTTTGGTTCATTAAACTGCTGGGGCCGAATGTTAATCTCGGAAATATTGCAAGTAATGAAGTCATCGCCCTTGAGACCCTCCGTCTGGGATTGAGGGGAGATACGCTTCTTGATTTTTTACCGTAAAAATCACAAAAAACATCAACGCATTTCCTGATTTTAAAACGACTTCTGAACGAACCATTTTTTATTATTATTGTTTATTCCGTAAACCAAAGAGTATGATGATCTTTGCTGTAAAGGAAACAGGCACTTTGAAGAGAACTTTAAAATGACTATATTTGGGTTGTCACGAATGAGTGCCTTATTGTATTAATATTAACGTTGCAAACAGAATTATAGGACATGTTTTTTCT
>JBDKTZ010000461.1:0-2430 GCA_039679975.1 Prolixibacteraceae bacterium | reverse complement strand
ATCTTATATTTTTCCAGATAAGGAATGAGCTGAGCAATTCGCGCGGGAAAAACCCGCTCCACATCTTCAGTCCTGCGGGGAGGAATAGACACGATGAGCAAATCGGTTTCAAAGAATCCGGGATCATCCAATAAGGAGTAACCGGCACCCAAAACGAAACGATAAGGTAATATTCCGTTTTCCCGGAGCATTCCAAATTTTTCGGTAGAAGTTACCGATCCTTTGACCTTAAATTTTTTCGCCAGCAATGCTTTGGCCACTGGCAACCCAAGCCAGCCGCATCCTAATATCGATATCGTGGAAATGTCAGTCAAATTTCAGCCTGTTCGTTTGATATTCAAAACGCTCCTCCGCCTGTGATCAGCAGAGAATTTTTTGTTTCACTTCCGGCTCATTCAGTTTTTTTATGATCCGGTCGACCGAATACTTAACAAACGGCAGCTCTTCCTGTTCGGGAGCGACATTGACTGCATTCGGAAACATCTTCCAGGCCGCCAACGCGGTATTTTCACCGGCTGTCATGATCTGCCCCTTTGGTGAAGGGAAATTACCGGAAGCCTTGTAATTTTCTATGGCTGCCGGACTAAAAAACAGGTAGGCATCGAATGCTTCATTAATCCATTTTTCAATGGGCGTATTTTTGTATACTTCCATTTCATGAGCCTGGATCCCATACGCAAAAAGACGTGCATACAAGTCATTCAATGATTTGTCTCCCCGAAGATAGAGCACTTTCTCTCCTGTATGGTGTTCTGCCACTGTGCCGGCCAACGCAAGTGTAGTAGGTTCGGCAGCCTGCCGGACATTCATTTTAGTCTTACTCAGGATATCCTGTTGACTGGCTGAAAGGCAAAAAATCTCATGCCGGTTTGAATCACCAAAATGCTTTCTGAAACGCACCAGCCAATGAGCAGCATAAGTACTGGTCACGATCAGACTCACCCGTTCGTCCAGGATCGATTCCAGGAACTGAATGTCAGGCTTCCTGAACTGGATCCGGGTAAACGGATGCTCGATAAACCTTATCGGCTGCTTCTTAAGCCAACGACGCGTTGCTGCAGATAATCTGCCACCTATGAATATTGACGGTAGTTCCATGTTCCTAATGTTTAAATTGTTTTCCAACCAGAGTTTCCTCCACATATTTTTTTCGTATAACAAAATCTCCAAAATGTTCTCCATCTTCTCTGTTCGTTGCAAAGTCTGCAATAACCGGACGAAGTTCTGTCAAAATCTCTTCCTCTGTCAGGGTTTCCCGGAACAGTGTATTTAACCGGGTACCGTTAAAATTTCCACCCAAATAGACGTTATAATGACCAGGGGATTTCCCGATCAGAGCAATTTCAGCGAGATAAGGCCTTCCGCAACCATTGGGGCACCCGGTCATACGGATCACGATTTCTTCGTCATACAGATGATGCTCACTCAGAATACCTTCCACTTTCGTAATCAGCGTGGGCAGATAGCGTTCAGCCTCTGCAAATGCCAATCCGCACGTATTCAGTGCAACACAGGCAATTGAATTCTGTCTTAAGCCCGACAGTTTCACGGGCCAAACGCCATAATTTCCAAGAATCGCATTCACCTCATCTTTTTTATCGGTATCAGCTATAATCAGGTTTTGATTACCCGTCAGAATAAAACGGGCTTCCACATTCCGGGCCACCTCATGCAAAGCAGTCTTCAGTTTTAACTGATCCGTATCTTTCACCCTGCCGCCTTCAATAAACAGGTTCAGGCTCCATCTCCCGTTCGCGCCTTTCACCCATCCGTAACGGTCACCATTTCGGGTAAAATGATATGGCCTTGCCTCCTGCAATTCAAAGCCAAGCCTCTTATTTAATTCCGCTTTAAACCAATCGAGCCCAAGACGGTCGATCGTATATTTTAACCGCGCTACTTTTCTGTCCTGGCGGTTACCGTAATCGCGCTGCAGTAATACTACTTTTTCAGCCACATTCGTAACCTCTGCAGGAGTACAAAAGCCAATCACATCGCCGATCCGCGGGTAAGTCTCAGGAACGCCGAATGTAGAGCCCAATCCCCCGCCAACAGTTACATTATAGCCGGTCAACACTCCATTCTCCTGTATAGCGATAAAGCCAAGGTCCTGAGAAAAAACATCGATGTCGTTAACAGGAGGAACGGCGACCCCGATCTTAAATTTACGCGGTAAATACCGCTCACCATAGATCGGTTCCGAATCTTTTTCTCCTCCCGCCAGTAATTTTTTATCCAGCCAGATTTCGTGATAGGCCGTGGTTGCCGGGATTAAGTGATCTGAAATCTCCCTGGCCAACTGGGAGGCCTGAGCGTGAATATCTGACTCAAACGGATTGGCATGCGACATGACGTTGCGGTTCACATCACCGCACGCAGCAATTGTCGTCAAAAGAACATCATTGATCCCCTGCATGGTCGTTTTCAGGT
>JBDKTZ010000125.1:0-14557 GCA_039679975.1 Prolixibacteraceae bacterium | reverse complement strand
CAGAAGTTAAATAAAAAAGCCCGCCATTTTATGACGGGCGAAATTCTTATACGGTGCGATATTATTCTGCCTGCGAAATTGCTTCGACCGGGCATACTTCGGCACAAGAGCCACAATCCGTGCAAATGTCAGCATCAATCTTATAAATATCACCTTCAGAAATTGCTTCTACAGGACATTCATCGATGCAAGTTCCACATGCAATGCATTCCTCTGAAATTTTGTAAGCCATAACACTTATTTTTTAGTTAGAGATTCAGGAAGCAAAAGTACAAAGTTTACTAGAAAATAAAATAAATACAGCATTTTTTTCTATCCGCCTTCAACTTTCAGCTTCTTCATTTGCTCCCGGCATTTTTGTAATAACCTTCTCAGCGTAATAGTTGCAAACATCGGTTAATCCACATTCGTGACATTTCGGTTTCCTTGCAATACATACGTAACGTCCATGTAAAATACGCCAGTGATGAGCCAGTGGAACAAGTTCTTCGGGAAAATGAAGCACCAGCTGTTTTTCTGCTTCCAAAGGGGTCTTTGCATTTATTGTCAGACCAATCCGTGCAGCCACACGAAATACATGGGTATCAACGGCAAATGTTGGCTTTTCATAGACCACAGAAGCAATCACATTGGCTGTTTTTCTTCCGACTCCAGGTAATTTTTGTAGCTCGTCTACATCGTCCGGAACGATGCCGTTGAATTTCTCTACCAACATTTTAGCCATCCCCACCAAATGTTTCGCCTTATTGTTAGGATAAGAGCACGACCGGATGTAGTCAAATACTTCAGCCGGTTCAGCCTCAGCCAAAGAAACAGGATTGGGAAAACGCCTGAACAGATCGGGAGTTACCTGATTGACGCGTTTGTCGGTACACTGCGCAGATAAGATCACGGCCGTCAGCAATTGAAACGGATTTGCGTATTGCAGTTCAGTTTCTGCGACAGGCATTGTTTTCTGAAAGTACGCGATTACCCGTTGATAGCGTTCTTTTGTTTGCATCGTCAAGTTTTATAATAAGTATTCACAAAAATAACTCATCTCCTTCTCTAAACAAATTATTCCTATTTTTGCGTAAAAAAATATGGTTCCTTATCTTCAGGCAGAACAAGTGTCAAAAAGGTTTGCCGAATACATGCTCTTCAAAAATATTTCCTTCACCATCTTCAAAGATCAAAAGGTTGCACTGATCGCAAAGAACGGGGCGGGAAAATCCACCTTAATGGAAATTCTGGCAGGAAATGATTCGCCCGACAGCGGAAAGATTACCCTGACTAATGATATTAAAGTCGGATACCTGAAACAAAATCCTGCACTTGATCCGGAATTGACCGTACTGGAACAGGCGCTGAAATCGGACAATCCGGCGTTACAGGTCATCAGGGATTTTGAGGCGGCGGTGAAACACAACAATCAGGCAGAAGTGTCAAGACTTACCAACAAAATGGAAGAGCTTCATGCCTGGGACTTCGAAGTAAAGATTAAGCAGATTCTGGGTCAGCTTAAAATTGACCAGTTTGACCAGATGGTAGGCGAAATGTCGGGTGGTCAGCAGAAAAGGCTGGCCCTGGCCAATGTACTGGTCAACGAGCCGGAGCTGTTATTACTCGATGAACCCACCAACCACCTGGATCTGGAAATGATCGAGTGGCTCGAAAACTACCTGGAGAAATCAAAATGCACCCTTTTCATGGTCACCCACGACCGGTATTTTCTGGACCGGGTTTGCAATGAAATTATTGAGATCGACGAAGACCAGGTTTATTCATACCAGGGAAACTACAGTTATTATCTTGAAAAGCGACGGGAACGGATTGAACAGCAACGGGCTTCCACGGAAAAGGCAAAAAACCTGCTGAGAACGGAGCAGGAATGGATGAGACGGATGCCTCAGGCCCGGGGTCATAAGGCCAAATACCGCGTCGATCAATACTCTGAGTTAAAAGAAAAGGCAGGATACCGCAGAAAGGATGAAAGCATCGATTTAGAAATTTCATCGGCCCGACTAGGCAGCAAGATCGTCGAACTTCATCATATTTCAAAAGCATATGGCGATCTGGTTTTAATTGATGACTTTTCATACAACTTTTCACGTTTTGAGAAAGTCGGCATTATCGGAAAAAACGGCTCAGGCAAATCGACTCTTCTGAATGTGCTGACCGGGAACATCCAGCCCGATAAAGGCATTGTCGAAACCGGCCAAACCATTAAGATTGGCTATTACCGGCAGGAAGGAATCGAGTTTAAGCCCGAAGATAAAGTCATCGATGTCATAAAAAATATCGCGGAAGTGATCCAGTTTGAGGATGGAAATAAAATGACTGCCAGTCAGTTGCTCACCCGGTTCCTGTTTCCACCCGAAACCCAATACGTTCAGATAGAGAAGCTAAGCGGAGGTGAACGCAGGAGGCTCTACCTGTGTACCATACTCATGCAGAACCCCAATTTTCTGATCCTCGATGAGCCTACCAACGACCTGGACATTATGACTCTCGGTGTGCTGGAAGATTACCTCGCCGGTTTTCAGGGTTGCGTGATCATTGTTTCGCATGACCGTTTCTTCATGGACGAAATCGTGGATCACCTGTTTGTTTTTGAAGGAAACAGCCGCATTAAGGACTTTCCGGGCAATTATTCGTTATACCGTGAAAATTTGCTGGAAAAAGAAAAGCAGGGAAAGCAGGAACTTGCCGTTATAAAGCCGAAAGCAGCACCTGTAAAAACGAAACAAAGTTCGGAGAAGCTCTCCTTTAAAGAAAGGAAGGAACTCGAAAAACTGGAAGAGGAAATTAAGATCCTGGAAGAAGAAAAAAGCGAATTATTAGACGCTCTGAATTCAGGAACATTGTCTCCTGACGAATTAATGGCTAAAAGTCAGCGTTTTTCTGAACTGACACCCACATTGGAAGAAAAGGAATTACGCTGGCTGGAACTAAGTGAAAAGGAGGAATAACGATGAAACTCAATCTAAGAAACCGAAATTTTCTGAAACTACTTGACTTTAGTCAGGACGAAATTCAGGGTTTACTCCAATTAGCCGCCGACCTGAAAAAAGCCCGCAGAGACGGCACCGAGCAACTACTGCTAAAAGGCAGGAATATTGCGCTGATCTTTGAAAAAACCTCCACGCGCACCCGCTGTGCCTTTGAAGTGGCAGCTTACGATCAGGGAGCGCGAATAACATACCTCGGCCCCACGGGTTCGCAGATCGGGATGAAGGAGTCGATGAAAGATACGGCCCGTGTACTTGGACGGATGTATGACGCCATCGAGTACCGTGGCTTCGGACAATCGATCGTGGAAGAACTGGCCCGGTATGCCGGGGTTCCGGTATGGAATGGGTTGACCAATGAATTTCACCCCACACAGGTGCTGGCTGATTTTTTGACCATGCAGGAACACAGCGCAAAGCCCCTGCAACAGGTCAGCTTTTGTTTTTTGGGAGATGCCCGGAATAATGTCGGAAACTCGCTGATGGTAGGTGCTGCCAAAATGGGAATGGATTACCGCGCTGCAGCCCCCGCCCATTGTCAGCCGGATGAAAACCTGATTAAAACATGCCGGGAAATTTCAAAAACAACAGGAGCCAGAATTACGATTACCGATCAGGTTGAAACGGCCGTAAAAAACTGTGACTTTCTTTATACCGATGTATGGGTTTCTATGGGTGAACCGGCAAATTTATGGGCTGAACGCATCGAATTGCTCCTACCGTACCAGATTAACAAAAAGCTCATGCAACTAACCGGGAATCCTGATGTCAGATTTATGCACTGCCTGCCGGCATACCATAATCTTGAAACGCAGATTGGACGTGAAATCTGCGACAAGTTTGGACTGGATGCCATGGAAGTAACCGAAGACGTGTTTGAGAGTCCGGCATCGATTGTCTTTGATGAAGCAGAAAACCGGTTACACACGATCAAGGCGGTGATGGTCGCCACTTTGGCAAGGTGACAAGGCATCAGGGTGACAAGGCAGGAAGGTCAAGAGACACTTACCCTGCATGCCACCCTGTTACCCTTCAAATCAATCGTGATTCAACAACTGAAAAAAGTCGTTCCCTTTATCATCGACAATAATGAAAGCCGGGAAATTTTCGACCCTGATCTTACGCACCGCTTCCATTCCAAGCTCTTCAAAATCAACTATTTCAACCGATTTAATACTTTCCTTAGCCAGAATGGCAGCTGGCCCGCCAATGGAACCGAGGTAAAATCCGCCATGTTTTTTGCAGGAGTCTGTCACCTGCTTTGAGCGGTTCCCTTTGGCAACCATGATCATCGATCCGCCGAGACCCTGAAACAAATCGACATATGAATCCATGCGCCCGGCAGTCGTCGGCCCGAAACTTCCTGATGGCATTCCCTTCGGTGTTTTCGCAGGTCCCGCATAATAAACCGGGTGCTTTTTGAAATAATCGGGCATTGGTTTCCCCTCATCGATCATCTGCTTGATCTTCGCGTGAGCAATATCACGGGCAACAATGAGCGTTCCGCTTAAGTTCAGTCTGGTTTTCACCGGATGCTTCGAGAGTTCTGCCAGCACTTCATTCATCGGGCGATCCAGATCAATGTTGACCGCAGCGGCCAGCTCGGGAGCACGTTCAGGGAGGAAGCGGGCCGGGTTCTTCTCCAGTTCTTCGAGAAAAATTCCGTCTTCAGTGATTTTTGCCTTGATATTGCGGTCGGCGCTGCAGCTTACTCCAAGGCCAACGGGGCATGATGCAGCATGACGAGGCATACGGATTACGCGAACATCGTGAACAAAATATTTGCCTCCAAACTGGGCGCCAATGCCGCTTTCCCGGCATACCTTCAATACTTTTTCTTCCCATTCAAGATCACGGAAAGCCTGACCGCCTTCATTACCATGGGTCGGCAAATGGTCAAAGTATCCGGTCGAAGCTTTCTTTACGGCTGTGAGCGTAGCTTCAGCCGATGTTCCTCCGATAACCAGGGCCAAATGATAAGGAGGACAAGCCGATGTGCCAAGATCTTTGATCTTTTCCTTTACGAATTTGGTAAGGGCTTCTTCTGTTAACAATGCTTTGGTTTGCTGATACAGAAATGTCTTGTTGCCCGAACCGCCGCCTTTGGTGATGAATAAAAATTCATACTTGCTGCCTTCTTCAGCATAAATATCGATCTGAGCAGGCAGGTTTGAACCGGTATTTTTTTCCTCCAGCATCGTCAGCGGAACAACCTGCGAATACCGCAGATTGCGGTCCCTGTAAGTATCATAGATCCCTTTCGACAAGTAAAGGGCATCATTTACTCCGGTCCATACATTCTCCCCTTTCTTCCCGATTACCACAGCTGTCCCGGTATCCTGACAGGTCGGCAGTTCTCCTTCGGCAGATACGACCTGGTTCACCAGCATGGTGTGTGCCACAAAGCGATCGTTGTCGGTAGCTTCAGGATCGTCCAGGATCATTCTCAGCTTTTCGAGATGTGCCGGACGCAGGTAAAATGAGACATCGGAAATAGCTTCCCTGGCCAGTAACTCCAATCCTTCGGGAGCGACTTTCAGAATTTTCCGTCCGTCCAGTACAACGGTTGAAACATGGTCACGGGTAAGCAACCTGTATGAGGTTGTATCCTTCTCAATTGGAAATGGTTTTTGATAAATAAATGAAGACATAGCAGTGATCTAAGTTTTTATTTTTTGTTATTCTGACTATTCATAACGACCTGCAAATATACTCAGAATTTTATCAGCTCTTTACCGCCACTGTTTCAATTTCTATCATCGCTCCCATGGGCAAATCTTTCACGGCAAACGCTGCACGGGCAGGCGGATTTTCGGTATAGCAACTGCCATACACTTCATTCATTGCCTTGAAGTTAACCATATCGCTCAAAAGGCAGGTTGATTTGACAACATCGCTAAAAGAATAGCCTGCCGCTTCAAGAATAGCGCCGATATTTTTCATGACCTGCTCGGTTTGTTCAGCGATTCCGCCACCCACTATTTTCCCCGTTGACGGGTCAATCGGGATTTGTCCTGAAATGTAGAGGGTTCCGTTTACTTCAATGCCCTGGCTGTAAGGGCCGATAGCTGCGGGCGCATTTGTTGTTGAAATAATTCTCTTCATAGTTCATTTCTTTTTTAAAGGCGAACGATCCATACGCTCATTTTGTTACAAAGAAACTAAATTGGAATGACTTTAATTCGTGATTTCTTTTTGAACTGTTTTTGTATTTTAGTACAAATTTTGAAAAATGGACAAAGACGCGATACTTCAAAAAATAGAAGCTCTCCGGAAGGAACTGGAAGAATACAACTATCAATATTATGTGCTGTCGAATCCTGCAATAAGTGATTACGAATTTGACATGAAGCTGAAGAAGCTGGAAAAACTTGAGCTTGAAAATCCGGTTTTTTTCGATCCAAATTCACCGACACAAAGGGTAGGCAGTGACATTAATCAGGAGTTTATTCAGGTGAAGCATCTTTATCCGATGTTATCACTCGCAAACAGCTACTCAGAATCCGAACTGGCTGAATTTGACAGCCGCATCCGGAGGCAGATCAACGAACCTTACGACTTTGCCTGTGAGTTGAAATATGACGGAACATCTATCAGCCTGATTTATGAGAATGGCAGTCTGATCAGGGCTGTTACCCGTGGCGACGGAGAAAAAGGCGATGATGTGACCTTTAATGTGCGGACAATTCGCAGTATACCGCTTCGATTAAAAGGATCCGGCTATCCAAAAAAATTTGAGATCCGTGGCGAGGTGCTTCTTCCTTTTGATGTGTTCACCCAGCTGAATAAAGCACGTGAAGAAATCGGAGAATTGCCGTTTGCCAATCCCCGGAATGCAGCAGCCGGAACATTGAAAATGCAGAACTCTTCGGAGGTAGCCAGACGAAGGCTCGACGCCTATTTTTATTATCTGTTAGGTGAAAATCTTCCGGCTGACGGGCATTATGAAAATCTCAGGTTGGCTTCTCAATGGGGCTTTAAGGTGTCGGAGCATATGAAAAAATGTGCTGACATCAGGGAAGTCATTGATTTTATTCACTACTGGGATTCCGAACGGTTTAATCTGCCCGTAGCTACCGACGGAATCGTCATTAAGGTCAATTCGAAAAAGTTGCAGAACAACCTGGGTTTCACGGCAAAGTCACCTCGCTGGGCAATCGCTTATAAATTCAAGGCGGAGCAAGTCAGCACGACTCTGGAATCGGTCAGCTTTCAGGTAGGAAGAACAGGAACAGTTACGCCTGTCGCCAACCTGACCCCCGTTCTTCTGGCAGGAACAGTAGTGAAACGGGCATCCCTTCACAATGCAGATATCATCAATAAGCTGGCCCTGCATTTGCAGGACGTGGTTTTTGTTGAAAAAGGAGGTGAAATCATCCCCAAGATCGTAGAGGTCAATGATTCTCTTCGTCATCCGATGGCCGAAAAAGTCCGTTTTATCAAATTTTGCCCCGAATGCGGAACTGAGCTCATCAGGCGTGAAGGGGAAGCCGCTCACTACTGTCCGAACGAGACCGGTTGTCCTCCGCAAATAAAAGGAAAGATCATTCATTTCATCAGCCGAAGGGCCATGGATATCGATGGCTTGGGTGAAGAAACGATTGACTTGCTGTATCAAGAAAAGCTTGTAGCCAACAGTGCAGATCTTTATGATCTGAAGGCCAGTCAGTTGATACCACTCGAGCGAATGGGGGAAAAATCGGCCGAACGCATCCTGAACAGCCTCAATGAATCAAAAAACGTTCCGTTCGAACGTGTATTATATGCATTGGGGATCCGTTTTGTAGGGGAAACGGTGGCAAAAAAAATGGCCCGTAAATTAAACAGCATTGACCGGATCAGGCAGGCCAGCCTCGATGAACTGGTAAGCATTGACGAAATTGGTGATAAAATTGCTGTAAGCGTGGTGAATTATTTCAAGAATGAAAAGAACCTGGAGATGATTGAACGGCTAAAAATCGTCGGACTACAGTTTGAGCTGGACCCGGAGATTATCAGTGCCAGGAGCAACAAGCTGGAAGGAAAAAGTATCGTGATTTCAGGTACTTTTGAGAAATATTCCAGGGACGAATTAAAGGCAATGATTGAAAAACACGGCGGAAAAAATGTAGGGTCTATCTCCAAAAGCACGTCTTATCTGCTTGGCGGAAATAACATAGGGCCTTCAAAAATGGAGAAAGTCGAAAAATTGGGAATTCCCGTTATCTCAGAAGAAGATTTTCTGAAACTGATCAGCTGAAAATTTTGAAAGTGACAACTTCGAAGAAACCATGGTTATAAAAATTCGAATTTTGATTTTTTTTGATTTTATGGTTTCCTTTTCTAATGCGATGTATTTTTTCGCCAACAAATTCATATTTTTGCAGCGATCGTATGATACTAAGAAAACAATTGGCAAAAGGACTGATACGTTATCGGTATGAGTCGGTGCAACGGGGGCTGAAATTTTTCAACCTGAATTCGGCAACGACGGCTGGCATTCTGTGGACAGGTCAGGATTACACGGCTTTCGAAGGCCTTGTAAAGGTCCTGGAACAAAATCAGATAAAATGGACCGATCTTTGTTTTACTGACAATAAACACATGCCGCAAACAGTAAACGCGATCAGTAAAAAGGATTTTAGTCTTACGCGAAAGCCTAAAAGTGCATTGATCCTTAGTTTTATCAATGCGAAATTTGATTTATTTTTTGATATCAGTTTATCGTCGTCCAGTTATGCCCAAGTGATCAGGAGACTTTCGAAGGCATCTCTGAAGGCTGGATGGTCGGATACTGTTCCTGATTTTTTTGACTTTCGCCTCGACGTCAGTAAATGCCCTGAACCTTTTTTTCTGGTAGAACAGTTAACTCACTATTTAAGTGAAATAAAAACAAAAGAAGCATGACACACCTTTTTAAAGGAGCCGGGGTAGCACTGGTCACTCCTTTTAAATCAGATTATTCGATTGATTTCGCGGCGCTGGAAAATATCGTGGAAGACCAGATCTCTTCAGGCACGGACTATCTTGTCGCACTTGGAACGACGGCCGAAACGCCTACACTTTCAACTGAAGAACAAAAAGAAGTAATCCGTTGCGTCCGTTCAAAAATAAATAAACGAATCCCGCTTATGGTCGGGATTGGAGGAAATGATCCAAAAAAAGTGATCGACACCATAAAATCGGCCGATCTGGAAGGGATCGATGGCATCTTGTCTGTCACACCCTATTACAACAAGCCTTCTCAGGAGGGTCTTGCAGAATATTTTAAGCTGATCGCCAAAGCTTCACCTCTGCCGGTCATCTTATATAACGTTCCATCGCGGACGGGAGTCAACATGCTGTGCGAAACCTCGGTGACAATAGCAAAGGCCTGTCCGAATGTCATCGCGGTCAAGGAAGCCTCGGGCGAATGTGCTCAGGCTGCCAGGATGGTCAAGTATGCTCCCGATCATTTTGCGGTGATCTCCGGCGACGACGCTCTGGCGTTGCCGATAATGGCAGTAGGCGGCATTGGTGTGATCTCGGTGATTGCCAATGCGCTCCCCGGCAAATTAAGTCAAATGATCCATTTTGCCAATAACGACCAATACAGTGAAGCCCGCATTTTGCATCTGCAACTTATCGATATGTTTAAGCTGATCTTCCGCGAAGGGAGTCCGGGCGGAGTAAAAGCACTGATGGAAATTATGGGAAAGGCACAAAATGTAATGCGTTTACCAATGTACCCGGTAAGCCCTGGCTTGTATCGAGAAATCGAAGATGAGCTGAAAAAGATCTTATAAATTGAATGATTCAAAAGATATGCCCGTGAGAGTTGAATACCCGGAAATACCTTCTCCGTGTTTTGTGCTGGATGAGCGTCTGCTGCGGGAAAACCTGAGTTTAATTCAAACCGTTGCCCAAAATGCCGGGATCGAAATCATCCTGGCATTTAAAGGTTTTGCGATGTGGAACGTATTTCCGATCGTCAGGGAATATATTTCGGGCGCCACGGCCAGTTCACTGAACGAAGCCATGCTGTGTGCAGAAGAAATGAAGAGTCAGGCTCACACGTATGCGCCGGTGTATGACTCAGAAACTTTTCCGGAAATCATCAGACTTTCCAGTCATATCACCTTTAACTCACTTAGCCAGTACGAACGGTTTTACCCAATGATCAAAGAATCGGGTAAAAAAACAGGTGTTGCGATCAGGATCAACCCGGAATTTTCAGAGGTTGGCACCGATCTATATAATCCCTGTGCTCCGGGATCGCGGCTGGGGGTGATCGCAGAAAACCTTGGATACATGCTGCCGGAAGGAGTCGACGGTTTGCACTTCCATACGCTTTGTGAATCCTCCTCAGCCGACCTCGAAAAAACCCTGGCTGCTGTAGAGGAAAAATTCGGACATTTACTGAAACAGGCCAAATGGCTCAATATGGGTGGCGGTCATCTGATGACCCGGAAAGGATACGATACCGATCACCTGGTTCGGTTGCTCCGGAATTTTAAGGCACGCTATCCCAACCTGCACGTGATCCTGGAACCAGGCAGTGCTTTTGTCTGGGAAACAGGCTTTCTGAAAGCGACAGTACTCGATGTGGTCGAAAATAAAGGTATTCAGACTGCCATGCTCAACGTGTCGTTTGCAGCTCACATGCCCGACTGTCTGGAAATGCCTTATCAGCCCCGTATCCGCTATGCCAGCTCTGTCCCGGTTCCCGGCAAACCTGCATACCGGATGGGCGGAAACAGTTGCCTCAGCGGAGATTATTACGGTTCCTGGTCGTTTGACGAAAAATTGCAGGTTGGCGACAACCTGATCCTGGAAGATATGATCCATTATACCATGGTGAAAACAACCTTTTTCAATGGCGTTCCGCATCCGTCAATCGGCATTATCCGCCAAAATGATGAATTTAAACTGATCCGCCGGTTTAGCTACGAAGACTATAAGGCGAAGCTGAGCTAATTGATCGTAGTGAGCAGTTCTTACTTGATACTCAAGACTCAGTACTCGGAACTCAACACTTCGTTCCGCAGTCGTCGCGTAATCTGCTGTCAAATTCAAACTGCAGGGTAATATGAGTGATTTCATATTCCTTTTTTAACAGATCTGTCACCTGTTCAATGATCGGTTGGGTTTGCGAAAGTCTGAGATCATCCGCCAGTTCCACGTGTGCTTCAAAATGAATGGTGTGATCAGTCAGCCTCCAGATATGAATATGATAGACCCGCGTAATACCTTCGATCCCGTTTATGCGGATTTCAAGCTCTTTGATATGAATTGACGCCGGTGCGAATTGCATCAGAATACCTGTTGATTCTTTTAACAGACGGATCGTATGAAAAAGTAAATAGAAACTGATCAGCAGGGTAACAGCAGGATCAATCCAGTACCAGTTCCATAACCAGATAAAGAATGCTCCTGCAATGACGGCCAGTGAAGTTAATGCATCCCCCATCAAGTGCAGATAGGCTGCTTTTACGTTTAAATTGTTATTCTGATCCTTATACAGAATCAGAACTGAAAAGCTATTGGCAATAAGCCCTAAAAAGCCAAGAATGAGCATCCATTTGAAATCGACTTCCTGGGGTTGAAAAAAACGTTTAACGGCTTCAATCATTAAATAAAAAGAAATCGCTATCAGTACCAGCGCATTGATGAAAGCAGCCAGAATTTCAGCCCGTTTATATCCAAAAGTGCTTTGTGCAGTTCTTTCTTTTTGACTGATTACACTGGCCAGATAAGCCAGGAATACAGCAACACCATCGCTCAGATTATGAATGGCGTCAGATATCAGAGCCAGGCTGCCTGAAATCAGTCCTCCTGCAATCTGAGCTGCTGTGATAATGACATTCAGCACGATGGTAATTCCAAGGCTTTTGTGAGTATGTGACTGCTGATCTGACCGGGACATAATTTTTCAATGTTAAACGCTTTTTATTTGCTTAAAAACCCCGTGAGGCAAAAAGCGATCGTGCATAACCCAAACTTCATTAAAGTTATTTACCTTTATTAAGTCATTTGCTTCAACTATCTCAGATAAGAAACTTTCATCGCTAAATAACAAATAAAATGGCAAACATGATTCAAAAAGTCCGGATAAAAAATAATTTCAGGAAGATAAAACCGTTTGCTGCAGCCTCAGCATTTGTTCTATTATGTTGCACCGCATTCTCTCAAACAGGGACGAACTTCAGTCTTGAACAATTTGAAAGGAACATTATGGCAGAAAAAGCCCACGGGATGAACCAGGGAATGACCTACGATGATATTTCAGGTTCGCCGTATTTTTCGGATGAATTTACTGAAGGAGAAGTAAAAATGCCCGACGGCATTCGTTATCAGCGGGTTATGCTTCGGTACGATATTTACTCGGACAGGATTGAATTTAAAGACAAAAAGGGGCAGGTGCTCGAAATCCTTGAACCGGAAAAATATGACCGCTTTTTGATTGGCAGTCAAACGTTCAGATATGTCCTATACGAGGCCGGGAACAAAACCAGCAAGAGTTATATGCAGATGCTTGCCGGAGGAAAATTCACGTTATACAAAAAACTGAGGATCGAATTTAAAGAAGCTCAAAAGCCACAAGCTTACAAAGAAGCCGAGCCGGCTAAATTTATCGCGATGCCTGCCGATTATTATTTATCGGTCGGCGCAGGTCAGGCAAAAAAAATTAAAAGTCAGAAAGAAACGATCGAAACTTTAAGATCGTTGAAACCGGATCTGACAAGCTATGTTAAAAAGGAGAAGCTCAATTTAAACAAGGAAGATGATCTGATCCGGGCAGTGGAATACTGCAATCTGTAACAGCTGTTTTAACCATTATTCTCTCCCGGATATCGTTCCGTGCAACATTTTCTGTTTCCCCCTCGTCATTAGACCGGAAATCAGTTAATAATCAAATTGGACGCGCTGTATAAAAATATTCATCAGGACTTGATCGACCGTTGCCGGCAAGGAGACCGGGAAGCACAGTTCGGTATCTATAAACTGTATTATAAATCGATGTATAACACGGGTTTACGGATCACCGGAAATGAATGTGATGCGGAAGACATCATGCAGGAATCATTTTTAAGTGCATTCAGCAGGATCAACAGCTATGAGGGGAAAGTCAGTTTTGGGGCATGGCTGAAAAAAATCGTGATTAACCGATCTCTGGATTATTTGAGAAAGAGAAAAATCGCCTTTGAGGAAATCGATGAAAAACTGACTGATGAAGAAGCCGATCAAGACGAAGAAGTCACTCAGACCGATATCAGCAAAGTAAAGGAGGCGATCATGAAATTACCTGAAGGTTACAGAGTCGTGTTCAGTCTTTATTACCTGGAAGGATACGATCATGATGAAATTGCAGCCATTCTGAAGGTTAGTTCAGGCTCTTCCCGTTCCCAGCTTCTCCGTGCAAAAAAGAAGTTAAAGAGCTATTTGACGAACGAACAAGTTTTTTCAATGAATTAAAATTTTAAACCATGAACGATCCTATAAAAAATATAATCCAAACGAACAGAGAGGCATTCGATGCGGAGCCGCCGGAAGGACATTTCGGGCGGTTTCAGCTGAAGCTGGAAAAAACACAGAAGAAAAGAAGGATGACCGTCCGATCCTGGTTAGAAATAGCCGCTGCCGTTCTGATTATTGTTCTTGCCGGCAATCAGGCCAGGATCTACTTCAGCAACAACAGTGAAAAAGAAGCCGTCGTGCCAACGTTATCTTCCGTTTCGCCCGAATATCAGGAGGTGGAATACTATTATACTTCTGCCATCGACGAAGGAATGACACATTTGAAAAAACTTCAGGAACAAGGTGTGATCCCGCCCGAAGAGCAACAGATGATGGAACTTGAGATGAAGGAGTTCAGGGAAACCTATGCCAGGCTGCAAAAGGATTTAAAAGCCAATCCTGAGGATGAACGGGTTATTCAGGCAATGCTTGAAGTTTATCAATCCAAGTTAAGCATTATCACCTTAATAATAAACAAATTAGAAACAGTTAAACAACAAAAAAAGACCAACCATGAAGCGAAAATTTAAATTACTTTTACTCTTGTTTCTTGCCTTGCCGGTCATGCTTCCAGCAGAAGAGTATGACAAAAAGGTACACCGTGACTTCCCAAAGTCGCAGATAACTGCATTAAGCATGATCAATAAGTTCGGGTCGGTTGAAATTCGTGATACGGGCGGCGATGTGGTTACTGTTGACGCAAAGGTGACTGTAAAAGACATAAGCGAAAGCAAAGCCAGGCAGTTGCTCGACCTGATCATGATAAACATCGGTACAAATGGAGGCTTGCTTGAAGTGGAAACAATCATTAAAGACGATTTCAGGAGCAAGGGAAACTTCACGATCGATTACAAGATCAATATTCCGAAAGACAGGGACTTGACTGTCAATAATAAATACGGGAATCTTGTATTAACTGATTTGGAAGGCCATGGGCATTTCACGATCGCCTATGGGAATATGACGGCTGGAAATATCAATCCCAAAGATAACTCGCCGGTCTGGCTCGATCTTTCGTATGGCAAGGCTGATCTTGGGTCAGTAACTAATCTGAAAGGTTTAATTAAATACAGTAAAGTTTTTGCAGGAAC
>JBDKTZ010000615.1:0-6269 GCA_039679975.1 Prolixibacteraceae bacterium | reverse complement strand
CACACCGCTGGCAAAAACGATTGCCTTATACCTGCCGGCGACCACAACGGAATCGTATTCCCAAATACAGGAACTGCTTGGTAACCTGACCCGGGTGGGCTGGTATTCATTAGGGTTCGTGGCGCTCAGTTCTGTAATCTACCTGTTGCGGACGCGGTTCGCTAACCGACACAGACAGAGCGCCGGACCAACCTGGGGCTGCGGCTATACCGGTGACACCGCAAAAATGCAATATACGGCCTCGTCATTCATCCGGACCTACCGCAAACTGGCCGAACCAGTGCTGTTCATCAAAAAACACAAGAAAGACGCCGCCGGCCTTTACCCGGACCGGATCGAGCAGGAGACACATCCGGGCGACTGGATCGAAACGCTGCTCATAGACAAGCCCATCCTGTTTTCCAGAAAATTCCTGCGGCACTTTGGATTTCTTCAGAACGGCAACATCCAGGCTTACATTCTATACGGCTTCATTTTTATCAGTGTCGCGGTATTGCTGCCGCTCATCGTCAGCAAAATCGGGGTTTTGATTGAATTTTTAAACCACCTGTAGCTATGGTCAGTTTCATTCTTATACTTATAACAAGCTTGTTCTTTACCGGAATTGTGGTCCGGACCAAAAGCCTGACTTCGGGGCGCAAAGGCCCGGGGATTTTTCAACCCATGAGAGATGTTGTACGCTTGTGGAAAAAGGGTTCCGTGTACAGCCATACAACCAGCCTGATCTTTCAAATCGCCCCCAGTGTTTACCTGTCGTCGGTACTGATGGCTGTACTGATGGTTCCCCACGGGAATCATCCCGGCTTCATTTCATTTGACGGTGATTTTGTTCTGTTTGCCTATACGCTGGCCATCGGAAAATTTCTGATGATCGTTTCCGCCCTCGATACCGGAAGCAGTTTTGAAGGAATGGGGGCAGCCCGGGAAGCCCTGTATTCGATGCTGGCCGAGCCTGCCTTTTTCGTGCTGATGGGTTCGTTCGCCCTTTTTACCGGACAAACGTCCTTCCACGGCATCTTCAGCGCGCTTCATTATGGTTCGTCGGTTTCGTACATGCTGGGCGCGCTTGCAGCCTTCGTTTTCATTTTTATCGCGATGATCGAGAACAGCCGTATGCCGGTCGATGACCCCAAAACCCACCTGGAACTGACGATGATCCACGAAGTGATGGTTTTGGACAACAGCGGATTCGATCTGGGACTGATCACCTACACCTCGCACCTGAAATTTGCACTTTATGGCGCTATCATTTCCAACTTCTTTATCGGGTCGATGCCTTATCTTTTTTCGATCCCGGTGTTCTTTGGCATTCAAACAGGCTTTGCAGTCGCCGTCGGAGTGATTGAATCGTTCATGGCGCGTTTCAGGCTCGGACATAACCCACAGTTCATTTTTATCCTGACCTCGGTATCGTCGCTGATATTCTTTGGTGTGTTGCTTGTTATGGGAAAATTTATTTGATATGACCGATATACTCCTCATCGCACTTTCCATGTCACTGCTCTATGTCAGCATCGCCAACCGGCTGCTGACCTACCTGCGGATTCTGGTGTTTCAGGGATTCATCCTTTTCGGCGTGACGTATCTGACTCTTACTGAAGTGAATCATGTCAACCTGGCCCTCATCCTGCTCGAAACGATCGTATTTAAAGCCATTGCCGTTCCATGGTTCATCAATTACGTGATCCGGCGAAACGAAATCACCCGTGAAGCAGAGCCCTATCTGCCCAACTTCCTGTCGCTGATCATCGTATCGCTTATTTTCGTGGCAACCATCATCCTTTCGCATACCATCCAGGACGAAAACCTGGATAAAACGTACTTTGTGGTAGCCCTGTCGACGCTTTTTACCGGCTTATACCTGATCATATCGCGCAAGAAAATCATTACCCACGTGATCGGCTACCTGTTCATCGAAAACGGGGTATTTATTTTATCGCTGGCTGTAGGAAATGAAATGCCGATGCTGGTAAACCTGGGCATCATGCTCGATATCTTCGCCAGCGTACTCATCCTTGGCGTGTTCTTCAACAAGATCGGCGATGTGCTGAAAAACCCGGACGTTAACCTGTTACGCAACTTGAAAGACTAAACAAATGATTGTCAGTATATTTTTGATAGGGGCCCTGATCATTGGCGGAGGATTGTTCTTCAACCGGAATACGACTGTCAATTATTTACTTCTGGTCATCTACCTCGCTTTGTTATGGTTCTTCAGCATCAATGAGCTGAATGATCTGAATAACACGCGGTTCGGATTTTTCAAACCCGATTCCCTAGGCGTACTCATGCTCCTGACCATCAGCGTAGTCAGCATCCCTGCTTTCTGGCACGGGTACCGGTATATCGCGCTGCATGATGAAACCCCGAAATCGAGAGGCTTGTTTTTTGCGGCCATGGTGATGCTGATTTCGGCCTGTTCGATGGCGTATATTTCCAATCACATTGCCGTGATCTGGATCTTTACCGAGATCACCACCCTGAGCGCGTCCGCATTGATTTATCACCACCGGAACATCCGCGCGCTCGAAGGAGCCTGGAAATATGTTTTCATTTGCGCCATCAGCATTACCTTCATTTACATCGGCATTCTTTTTCTGAGTCTCGCGGTGAAACAGGCGGGAATTGACGATTTGTCGTTCGATGCCTTATACACCCACGCCTCACAATTGAATCCCTTCTGGCTGAAGCTTGCTTTTCTGTTCATTTTTACCGGTTTCACGGCGAAACTGGGACTTGTTCCGATGTACACCGCAGGAATTGATGCCAAAGACAAAGCGCCGGCACCCGCGGGCGCGCTTTTGGCCAGCGTGCTGATGAACCTGGGATTTATCGGGGTGTTTCGTTTTTACGCTGTCTTTTCCCATACGCCTTTATTGAAATGGGCCGGTACAGTGATGATCTTCGCGGCGGTGCTGTCGATCTTTGTGGCTACCGTGTACATGACCCGCATTAAAAACATCAAACGTATGCTTGCCTATTCGGGGATCGAGCATATGGGACTTGTTGTTCTGGGACTTGCCTGCGGGGGTGTGGGCGTTTACGCGGCCATTCTGCACGTGGTACTCCATTCGTTTGTAAAACCCAGCCTTTTCTTCCAGTTTAACCAGGTTTACCGGGTGTACCAAAGTAAAAGCATCTATGATACGGGAAGCTATTTTAAATACAACAAGGCCGGAGCCATCGTTTTGTTGCTGGGATTTTTCTCTGCGACCGCGATGCCGCCTTCAGGCTTGTTTGTCAGTGAATTCATGATCTTCCAGTCTTTGTTCGAAGCACATAATATCCTCATCCTGGCTCTGGTGCTGATCCTGCTCACGATGATCATCTGGGGATTTGGCTCCAATATTTTCAGGTTGCTGTTTATTCCCCCCATTCATATCGACGAAAAACAACTACCGGCAATAAAAGCGTGGGAATCGCTGCCCCAGTACCTGCTGCTGATCGTTGCCGTTTATTTGGCTTATGCCCCTCCTGCCCTGCTGGTGACCCTGCTGCAGGACGCCGTAAAACTTATATCCTGATGCCATGCTGTATATTCCCATTCATAATAATCAGTCGATTGCCTTAAAGGATATTCCCGAACATCCCTACCGGCTGTTCATGGAAACCAATCTTGACCTGATGAAAAGCGGCCCGGAGAAGCATTGTGTGAACTATTTTGGTTACCGCGATGCCGGCCTGATCAGGCTCATTTGCTGTATCGCCGATGATCACCGGCATGAAATCCTGATCTCTTCTACCGTTGTTGATGCCAGGACCACCCTGGTCTCCCTGACAACCCAAAACAGGAATTTTGAAAAATTTGAACGGGAGATTCATGAGAACTTCGGGATTCCGTACAGCGACCATCCCTGGTTAAAACCGGTGCGATACGCACAAAACAGAGCTGATACGGCCGAAAAGGCAGAGAATTATCCGTTTTGCCGGGCCGAAAGCGAAGAACTGCATGAAGTCGGCGTGGGCCCGATCCATGCGGGAGTGATTGAGCCGGGACATTTCCGCTTCATCTGCAACGGAGAGCAGATCATGCATCTGGAGATCCAATTGGGCTATCAGCACCGGGGCATTGAACAGCTGTTCGTGCAAAAGAAAAAGCTTTTGGAACGCACTACCCTGGCCGAAAACATTGCCGGCGACACCACTGTAGGGCATACCACAGCCTTCGTAAACCTGTGGGAAAGCGTCTGTGGCTATACTCCTGACCAGTCACTGAAATTTGCCCGCACCCTGGCCCTCGAACTGGAGCGTATCGCCATCCATACCGGAGACCTTTCGGCCATTTGCGCCGATATTGCTTATCAGTTGGGCAATGCCGTTTTTGGGCGGCTACGCACGCCGATCATCAATTTCATGCAGGAATGGGGCGGCAACCGGTTATCGAAAGGGCTGATCCGGGCAGGGAAGATCAATTACCCCTTTTCGGACGAACTTGCGGCAAGGCTGAATACGGTGCTGGAGACCTATGAAGCTGATTTTACCGAAATGAGCGGCAAACTCTTTAAGCTGCCCAGCGCGCTGTCGCGAATGGAAAAAACCGGAGTGGTCAGTTATGAGCAGGTTTGCGAGATCGGCACGGTGGGAATGGCCGCGCGGATGAGTGGCCTGAACCGCGACATTCGCCTGTCGCATCCGCACGACCTCTACGGCAGCGCAATTGATCATTCGCCGGTGATCAAGCATCACGGCGACGTGTATTCCCGGGCCCAGATCAGGAAAGAAGAAGTTCTGCAGTCGATTGGTTATGCCCGCAAACTGATCAGCGAGATACCGGAATTTAAAAAACCTGAAAATTTCAGTCTTTCGCCCGGTAAGGAGAAATTTACGCTTTCGCTGGTCGAAGGCTGGCGGGGCGAGATCTGCCATTGCGCGGTTACCGGTCAGCAAGGCGATCTGATCGTTTATAAGATCAAGGATCCTTCGCATCACAACTGGATGGCGCTGGCACAAGCGGTGAGAAACAACGAAATATCCGACTTTCCCATCTGCAATAAAAGCTTTAATTTATCCTACTGCGGGCACGACCTGTAAAACTGAAAGCACCATGATTGACAATATCAAAATCTTATGGCATCAGGGCAAGCAGTTCATTCCTGATGTGACAGCAGCCAAAGTGCCGGGTATTTTTCGCGGGAGGCCGGTCATTTCGAAAGAAAGCGTGGATGAAGAAGCATTGGCTGAAATTTGTCCGACTCAGGCTATTGCGGTGAACCCCGTTCGGATCGACCTGGGAAAATGTACCTTCTGCGGCGAATGTGCCGTCCAGTTTCCGAATAAAGTCAGGTTTACCTCCGATTATAAACTTTCGACCAACGAACGCGAAAGACTTGTCATTGCTGAAGGCGACGAAAATCCGATTCTGATGACCCCTTCGCTGGTGCGCAAGGAAATTCATCGTTTGTTTGGCCATTCCCTGAAGCTCAGACAGGTATCGGCAGGCGGCGACGCCAGTTGCGAATGGGAGCTGAATGCTGCAAATAACGTGCAGTTCGATATGAGCCGGTTCGGTATCGATTTTGTGGCATCGCCGCGGCATGCCGATGGTATTGTCATTACCGGTCCCATCACCGTAAACATGGCCAAAGCGCTCGAGATCTGCTATCATGCGGTTCCCGATCCGAAGCTGATAATCCTGGCCGGGACTGATGCCATCAGCGGCGGCATTTTTGCCGGCAGTGAGGCGCTCGACCGCAGCTTTCTCTCCAAATACCCGGTCGACCTGTATATTCCCGGCAACCCGGTGCATCCGCTGACCTTTATAAACGGCGTACTAAGCCTGCTCAAAAAGCAAAAGTGACGGCAGGCTGATCCCCGATTTTGGCTGTTTTACCGTTTCTAAAGCCCGGTTCGCGGAACAAACGGTTTTACATGACTATACAAACGCTACATTTGGACGGATTTAATCCAACCGTTTTGAAAATACACGACACCATACGAAATCTTTATTTCATTGCGCTAAAAACTTCGTTTGTAATCGGAGCGTTGCTTACGATGCACTCGCTCAAGCATATTCCGTTTTCCGTTCCAGTTTTCCTGTCTGGGCTGTTAACGGCCTTTTTATTTCCTTTTTTAATCTGGACGGTCAATATTTACCTGGTCAGAGCCAGGGACGCGCATGAAAACCACCCGTCAGGGAACCGCTTCAGGTACCTGATCAGCTACCTTATTAATATTCCTCTCATTGTCTTGTTGGTAATGATTCTTCCAAAGGATTTCATCCAAATCCTGCTGGTTGACACCGGACATGATTTTCATTACCCGCTGGGGTT
>JBDKTZ010000584.1:0-1953 GCA_039679975.1 Prolixibacteraceae bacterium | reverse complement strand
GTACGATGCATCTGACAAAGGACGGGCAACGCTTGGCGCTGCACTTACGTTGAAAACGAAAGCATACCTGCTTGGCAACAAATTCAGTGAAGCTGCCGGCTCTGCCAAACAAGTGATGGATTTAGGCAAATATCAGTTATACAGCAACTATGGAGATATGTTCACATCGATTGCTGCCGAGAATAACCCGGAGGTGATTTTTGATATCCAGTATGCCGGACCTGGCCTTGGAGAAGGAAATATCATGGATAAGTTTATGGCCCCGAATAATTCTTACGGGAGAGGATGGAATCACATACAGCCCACCATCGATATGGTAAACAGTTACGAAATGACCAATGGAAAGGCGATTACGGATCCGGCTTCGGGATATGATCCGGCTAATCCGTATGCAAACCGCGACCCCCGGCTGGCCGCTTCGATAATTACGCCCGGCTCAACCTGGAAAGGAATGGCATACGCCAACCTAAAAACAGACGGAGCAAGTTATTATTTGGGATATCTTCCCCGAAAATATGTTTTGACTGTTGATGGTTATGTGAATGGAGATTCGCCGCTTAACTTCATTCTGTTCAGATACGCCGATGTGTTGCTGATGTATGCTGAAGCTAAAAACGAAGCAGATGGTCCCGTTGCAGACGTGTATGCTGCCATTAACCTTGTACGGTCCAGAACCGGAGTCAATATGCCTCCTGTTCCGGCAGGAAAAACAAAAACCGAAATGCGGGAAATAATCCGTCATGAGCGAAGAATTGAATTAGCTTTCGAAGGAATATATTATTCCGACATCCGTAGGTGGGGAATAGCCAAAACCCTGAACAATGGGTTTGTGATTCGTAAAATTAACGGACAATTATTGGAAACCAGGGCTTTTGTTGACGCCTTTTATTTGTGGCCAATCCCGCAGTCCGAAATCGACCTGAACCCAAAGCTTAAACAGAATCCCGGATACTAATCCCTGATTTAACCAACAATGGAAAAACCATATCTATCCTTAATGGGAAAACAGTCCCTACTGTTAATTCCTGATAATCCGATCAGGGAAATGGATAGATATGGTTAATCTTGTATATCGGATTTTATAAGCACCCCCAATTGCCAGGCAAGCCGACAGGAAATCAGGCGCGCAATTTTCAGCAATTTTCCCTTGATGCCAAATTATTATTATTTTTGACCGATTTGTTTTCATTCAAAACTGATGGGGGAAATGCAACAAACAATAGATTCCGGACTTGTTCTGCGATTGAGAGAAAACGATCTTTCAGCATATGAGGAACTGTTTAACAGGTATTCTTCCCGGCTTTATAATTTTGCTAAGGGATATATCGGATCTCATCCCATCGCGGAAGAAATTGTTCAGGATGCTTTTTTAAAAATATGGGAAAAACGAAAAGAGATTAAAGCAGAAGAGTCGTTTAAATCGTATCTTTTTACGATTACTTTCAATTTAGTCAGAAAACATTTCCTGAAAAAAAGCAGAGAAGAAAAATACAAGCAGATATTTACCGAAGAGTTTTTACTCCAACAGGACGATGAGGCAGAAAAAGTTATTTATGATGAGCTGATGTCTTTATTGGATCAGGCAATTGACAAACTTCCTGAAAGACGCAGGGAAATATTCATTTACAGTCGTAAAGAAGAACTTTCAATTTCAGAGATTGCGGAGAAACTAAATATTTCTTCTAAAACGGTTAAAAATCAACTTTCGGAGGCGATCAAATTCATCAGGGAAGAATTGAAGAAAAAGAATAATCCCGGAACTATTCTGTTCTATTTCCTGTTTGTCAAATAAGGTTAAATCTGTTTTTAAAAAAAAGTTAAAGTTTGTACGGGACTTTCAAGATAGCAGAGGATAGTAAGTATGTACTGTAATTTGAAAGTGGTATGGAATTGTATACGCGCGACTTGCTCGACAGGTTGCTTTCACGCAAACAGACTTACAACGATCAGCTT
>JBDKTZ010000379.1:0-2298 GCA_039679975.1 Prolixibacteraceae bacterium | reverse complement strand
ATTTCGAAAATCGCGGCCAGGTCATACTTGGAGAAGGCCCGGAACGCGACCATGGTTTCCGTTTTAATAATGCCTTCAATTTGTGTCACTTTTTCAGTAACAAGCTCCGCCAGTGCGTCATTGTCCGGGAGCCGCATAATGGCCACGAAATCAAATTTTCCGCCCACGGAATACACTTCCGTGATACCCTTTATACCGGCCAGACGTTCCCCCACTTCATTAATTCGCCGCTGTTCGGCTTGTATCAATGCGATTGCTGTTGTCATTGTTTCAAATTTAAATTGGAAGGGAAATTACCAAATCCCGGGTGAAAAAACAATAAGGACCTGCCGTTTGTCGTGATGCTGAAAGAAAGAGACGGCAAATGACAACCGTGCGCCGGCAGGGAGTAAAAAAAGTCTTCCGGCAGCTAACAGGAAGACTTTTCGATATGAAACGGGCATGGAAGCCGTGGCATCCGCCCAAGTTGATGTTTATATGCGAGTTCCATACGTCGATGTTCTTGAGAAAAAGTAATGAAGTTTAGTACGCAAATTAGACACAGCTAATTTGAAAAATGTATGAAACCTGTCTGAACGTTCATTGCCCGTCTGGAATTTCAGGCTCCACCAGTCTCATTAGTTTATCCAGCGATTCCTGCCAGCCCAGATAACACATCTCTGCAGGAATAACTTCAGGAATTCCTTCCTGTGTGATCTTTATTTCCGTGCCTGCAAAAAATTTCCTGAGCCAAACTGTAGTGATCATTTCACCCGGCAGGTTAGGGTCATCAAACCGATCGGTGTATTTCAAAAATTCATTTGGTTTGAGTTCAACATATTTTCCGCCGAACGAGTGGCTCTTTCCTGTTGAGAAATTTTGAAACGACATCCTGTAGGAACCGCCTTCCTGTACGTTCATTTCATGTACTTCACAAAGAAAGCCATACGGCGGGATCCATGAAGCGATCGCCAATGGCTCGGTAAATGCACGATATACTTTTTCAGGTGACGCTTTGACGACCCGGTGTAAAGAAACACTGTTTTCTGACATGAGAATAATTGTTTTCTTGTTCCTACTCGTTTGGCTTTTCGGTTCCGCCCGTTTTTTAAATGGCCGCTGCTCCACTGTCTGGTTGACTTCGTCAGGTTTGACAATACAAAGATCAAAATGTTGAGTGATGCTGAGAGGGTGGATGTGCGTCAAAATGACGGGCTGCATGCGACAAGCGTTTATTTTATTAGTCTTTTTGAAAGCCAGTTTGTAGTCAAAAATCTGGTATTCTTTTATTTACTTCGAATGCTTCTATTCGCCTTATTTAAATTCCCCATCCGGAAGTAATTTGGATATGGAAATTTTTTTTATTTTTATAATAAACTTAAGTTCAAAGTAGATCTAATAAAAAACCTTAATTATGAAAACTGATACACTTACAGGATTTTCGCCTAAAATCGATGACCCGGCATTTGCGAAGTACATCAGGAATTCGAACCGCTGGGCGCGCATTTTTGCAATTGGACTGGCAGTCATCGCCCTTATCGGATTTTATATTAATGGCGAAGTGAGCGATAAAATGGAGAATCCGGATTCGCTCTACGTGGGGTTTGTGATTGCAGCCATGTTTTTAACGATTGGCTTTTATCAGGTATGGTCCCGGAACAGGAGTAAGACGTGGGACGGAACCGTGATTGATAAAAAAGTATACAAAAGGGTCAAAAGACTAAAAAATCAGAGTTATCGCAGGGTGTATCTGACTTATAAAGTCATTATCCGGTCTGATGCCGGGAAGAAGAAAGTGATCAGCGTCCGGAATAATGATGAACTGTACAATTACTTTAAGGTCGGGGACAGAGTCAGGCATCATAAAGGATTGCGGACATTTGAAAAGTACGACAAAACGGGCGATACAGTTATTTATTGCAACGCGTGCTACGGCAGGAATAAGATAGAAGATGAATACTGTTTCCGGTGTAAGTGTCCCCTGTTAAAATAAGGAGAAACGGATGAACCCATGGCCACTCTGCTCATGCGGAATTAGCCGGAATAAGGCTGTTTTTTGCTCACTTAAGAACTGCAGAAGTTTTTTTTTCTGCTGACATCATCATGAAGAACAGAAGATCAGTTTAAAAAAATAAAAGATGGAAAAGTCAAAACCATCGGGAAGGTTTTCCCGGATCATCATCACCCTGATTGGAGTCGCATTTATTGTTTGGGCATTGACGCTTGTTGTGCTGAGATTTGCAGGTGAAAGGGAAACGGCGGTGATCGACACCGTGAGAAGGGAGCTTGGGAGACGGAGTGAAGCAAACCCGAACCGGT
>JBDKTZ010000497.1:0-5675 GCA_039679975.1 Prolixibacteraceae bacterium | reverse complement strand
GCGATGTTCTTTCAAGGCCACAGCTTTCTATATTTGATTTAGTTAAAGCAGTGGTTCCTTTTTCTCGTTTTACAGAGAAGATACCGCACGAAAGATTTGATGAAATTCTTGAGTCGGCAGAGATTTTAGTTAAATATTCGGGCTATATAGATCGGGAAAGATTGATAGCCGATAAATTTAAGAGAATGGAGAATATTAGTATAGAAGGCCGGTTCGATTATGAGCATATTCATTCCATTTCAACAGAAGCGAGACAGAAACTCAGTCGGATCAATCCAAAGACAATCGGGCAGGCCAGTAGAATTTCGGGGGTGAGTCCGTCCGATATCAATGTACTTTTGATCATGTTAGGCAGATAATGTTCCACGTGGAACACAAAAAAAAGGAAACAAAGTAAAGAGCGGCAAGCTAGATCACTGTTGCGTGGAGATATAGTGGGTTGGTAGGTGAAAGGCAGTTTACTGTTTATCGGCTTGCTTTCGCTGTTTTTAGTACGGGTTCTTTTGAACCGAATACTTGTGTCGGATATGATGAGTGATAATAATTTTAATGAATATTTAAAGAAGCAGATTTCTGTTCTTCCGGAACAACCCGGTATCTATCAGTATTTTGATCATACAGGTAAGGTTATTTATGTAGGGAAGGCTAAAAATCTAAAGAGGAGAGTCTCTTCTTATTTTATAAGGACCCCTGACAGCAGAAAGACCGCCATGCTTGTTCGTCATATTGCTGAGATCAAACACCTGATCGTTGAGACTGAACAGGATGCTCTTTTACTTGAAAATAATCTGATCAAGAAATATCAGCCGCGTTATAATATCCGCTTAAAAGATGATAAGACCTATCCCTGGATTGTGATCAAAAATGAACATTTTCCGCGAGTTTTCCAGACGCGGAATGTGGTTCGCGACGGTTCAGCTTATTTTGGTCCCTATACATCGGTATTTGCTGTTCGCACACTTCTTGATCTTTTTAAGAGATTATACAAGCTTCGCACCTGTACATACAACCTTTCTTCAGAAAATATCAAAGCCGGCAAATTTAAAGTATGTCTTGAATATCACATTGGGAACTGTTTAGGACCTTGCGAAGGACTTCAGATGGAAGAGGATTATAATGAATACATTGAACAAATACGCGACATTCTTAAAGGAAATATCACGGGCGTGATCAAGTATCTTCGCGATCTGATGAAAAAACTCGCAGAGGAATATAAATTTGAAGAAGCAGCTCAGATCAAAGAGAAAGTTGAGATCCTGGAAAAGTTCAGGAGCAAATCGACTGTAGTGAGTTCAACGATCACCGATGTAGATGTCTTTGGAATTGATGTGGTAGAACGCTCGGCTTTTGTGAATTATCTTAAAGTGATCAATGGTGCAATTGTTCAGATGTATACGACAGAGATAAAGAAGGCGTTGGATGAAAGTCCGGAGGAGTTACTTGCATATGCTATTGTTGATATCCGCCAAAAGATCTTTTCCAATGCCAAGGAATTGCTCGTACCATTCAATCCGGGAATTACATTGGAACAAGTAGTATTTAAGGTTCCGCTGAGAGGCGATAAAAAAAAGCTGGTTGATCTGTCGGCTCGGAACGCTAAGTACTATCGGATGGAGAAAGAAAAGCAGCTGGTTCTCTCTAAACCTCAGCAAAGTACGGGCAGAATCCTGGAAACGATAAGGAAAGATTTGCAGCTGAAAGAGTTACCGGTTCAAATAGAGTGTTTCGATAATTCGAACTTGCAGGGCACCAATCCTGTTGCTGCTTGTGTGGTATTTAAAAACGGCAGGCCGGCGAAAAAGGAATACCGGCATTTTAATGTAAAGACAGTGGAAGGGCCAAACGATTTTGCTTCGATGGAAGAGATTGTATATCGCAGGTATAAGCGCCAGCTGGAAGAAGAACGTCCCTTACCACAACTGATTATTATTGATGGGGGAAAAGGACAATTGGGAATGGCGTTGAATGCGCTTGAAAAATTAAACCTCAGGGGGAAAATTGCGATTGTCGGCATTGCAAAGAAACTGGAAGAAATTTTTTTTCCTGGTGACTCTGTTCCGCTGTATCTGGACAAAAACTCTGAAACGTTAAAAGTAATACAGCAGGCACGGGACGAAGCTCACCGTTTTGGAATAACTTTTCACCGGACTAAACGATCGAAGAATTTTATAAAATCACAGTTGGAAGAAATTCCCGGGATAGGGGAGAGGACAATCCAGTACCTTTTGAGGGAGTTTAAAAGCGTTGAGAATCTAAAAAATATGCCCTACCATACAGTTGCTTCTCAAATAGGCGATTCTAAAGCGTCTAAAATCTTTAGTTTTTTCAATATAAAGCATTGAATTTCAAAAGAAAAATACCTCATTTCCGGACCAAAATTTGTGTTTGTTTTTTTGAGCATCCGGATCAGTTCCGGTATCTTTTGTCGGTTTCAAGCAACCCCAGGTAGGAAGCATACCTGCTTTTTGCAATTTCATTTTCGGAGACAGCCCGTTTCACTTCGCAGCCTGGTTCGTGAGTATGGGTACAGTTATAGTACTGGCATTTATCCAGCCGTTTAAAAATTTCAGGAAAGTAGTGGCCAATTTCCTCCTTCTCCATTTCGAGCATCCCGAATCCTTTTATTCCGGGGGTATCAATAATGAAACCTCCAAAGCTTAACTCGAACATCTCAGAAAATGTTGTGGTGTGCTTACCGGTTTCATGATATTCGGAAATTTCCCTTGTTTTTAAATTCAATGTCGGTTCGACCTTATTGATCAACGTTGACTTTCCGACACCGGAATGTCCTGAAAAAACACTTGTCTTATTTTTCATCCATTCTCTGATCTGACCGATACCCTGATCCTGTTTTGCAGATGCTTCCAAACAACGGTATCCGATGTTTTGATAGATATCAATAAATTTCTGCATCTGGGCAAGTTGCGCAGGATTGTAACGGTCAGTTTTATTAAAAATCAGAATACACGGTATCCGGTATGCTTCCGCCGAAGCCAGGAACCGGTCTATGAAAGTAGTTGTGGTAACAGGATAATTCACCGTTATAACGAGAAAGGCCTGGTCGATATTTGAAGCGATGATCTGATATTGTTTGGACAGGTTGGGCGATTTACGGATGATATAGTTTTTTCGTTCTGTGATATCGGTAATTGTCCCCACAGATCCGAAAGGATCATCTCCTTCCTGATCCTGCATTACCATTTCAACGTAGTCTCCTACTGCAACAGGGTTTGTGCTCTTTAGGTCCTTAATACGAAAGTTCCCTTTTAATTTGCATTCCACAGCTGTTCCTGACTCCGTTTTTACGGTGAACCAGCTTCCTGTGGATTTTATAACGATACCTTTGACCAATTGATCTTTCTGTGTTTAAAAGTTTATTCTATTTTCGCTGAAAATATATTTTCAAATTTACAAAAAATTGTGAAACGCATCTTATCTTACAACGTGAATGGTATCCGTTCGGCCATCAGAAAGGGCTTTTTTCTCTGGCTGGAACAGGATATACCTGATATACTCTGCTTACAGGAAATTAAGGCCCGGCAGGGCGAAATGAATGAATCCGTATTTGAGAAAATGGGGTATTGGTTTTATTCTTTTCCGGCGCTTAAGCCGGGTTATAGTGGTGTAGCCATTGCAGCAAGAGTAAAACCCAATAGCGTGGAATATGGAATGGGTAATGAGAAGTATGATCGTGAGGGAAGAGTCATCAGGGCTGAATTTGACGGTTTTTCTGTGATCAGCGTTTATTTCCCTTCAGGATCAGCCGGAGGTCCCCGCCAGGACTACAAAATGGAGTTCATCAACGACTTCCATGTTTACCTGAGTAAACTTATCCCTGACCATCCGGGTTTAATTATATCAGGTGACTACAATATTTGTCGCTTATGGATCGATATACATAATCCGGAGAAACAACAGAATACATCCGGATTTCTTCCTGAAGAACGGGAATGGTTTGAAAAATTTACAGACGACGGCTATGTAGACAGCTTCAGGGAGATCGTTTCTGATCCGGGACAGTATTCGTGGTGGAGTTACCGGACAGGTTCCCGCGCAAGGAACAAGGGTTGGCGAATCGATTACAACATGGTGACGCCGGTATTGAAAAATAAGATTAAGGGTGCAGGGATTTTACCCGATGTGGTGCACTCCGATCACTGCCCGGTTTGGGTTAAAATTGACCTGTAAATGAGAAAATTCGTTATACTTAGTATATTCTGTTTGATCACGTGGAAGTCTTTTTCCCAAAAAAAAGAGCGGGTTGCGTTTGATTTGGATACCAATTATGTAAGGAGCTTTTACGATGATTTAATCGTCCGGCTTTACTCTGCTAACCGGAATAACTTTGTTCATTTTAATGATGTTGCCGAAGATCTGGATCTTAAATACCTTCCAAACGATTACTTTGACCTGGGGGCCGGATTAAACTACAAATGGTTTGGGATTAATGTGGGAACCAAGATAGGAGAGTTCTCGGATGATGACAGCCGCTATGGAAAAACATCCAGTTTTGGCTTGCAAAGCTACCTGTACGCGAGAAAATTCACTGTAGACGTGATGGCTATGAAAACCCGAGGGTATTATCTGAAGCTTGAAAATGCCCCGCGGGATGAACGGATTTCACAGCACGAATATTATAAGCGTCGTGACGTGAGGACAAGGAATATTGGCGTTAACCTGAACTATGTGATGAACCACAGGAGGTTTTCATATAAGGCGGCTTTTAAGCAGAATGAACTGCAGAAGAAAAGCGCTGGTTCTGTAATATTTGGAGGAGGATTTTATCTTTTGACGGTTGATGCGGATTCGGCGTTTGTTCCACGTGGAATCAGCAGTAATTATTTTGTGGGATGGAGAGAGCTTGATGCCTTTAAGTGCTACACCATTAATGGAAACCTGGAATATGCTTATTCGTGGGTGCCCATGAAGAACTGGATCGCAACCGGAGCATATCGCTTAAGTCTTGGAATGCAAAAGAATATATGGCATTTTGACGAGATCAGAAAGGACAGACAGATTAAACTGTGCCGAAGCGGAATGATCCGGCTATCGGCCGGGCATCATTTTCCGGGTTTTTATATGGGGGTTTCTTATGTCCGCTATCAGCAAAATTCGGTGATGCGTATGAATTCGTTCAAGGTATTGAACGGAACTAATTTTACAGAATTTACAATAAGCAAACGGATCAAATTATAAGACATGTTCCTGTTGCTTATTCCGCGTAGGAAACAACAACAGGACTTGCTTTTAATCAATTTTGCTCATGATCAGTTTTCCATGTCGGAGACCTTTTACGGCAATAAGTTGATCGGCCAGGTTAGTAAGTTGGAAGGATGGCCCCTTCACGGCAACGATTTCCATGCAATGATCGCCAATGTAAAAGATCTGAGATGAAAGGATCAGGTTCCGGTGCTTCGCCTGTATATCCTGCATCCGGGAATGAATATTTTTTTTAGCTTCATCGTAAACAAGTGTAATCGCTCCGGCAACAATGTGATCACATTTCCATTTTTTCTCAACCAGGTTTTTTTCGACCAAAAACCGTATCGCCTGAGAACGGTTGGAGAATGAATTCTCCTGCACATATTCATCCAATGCCTTCAGCAGTTCTTCTTCGAGTGATACACCAAAACGAGTTACGGCCATTTTTAATGATTAAAATTGTTATGCAAAGA
>JBDKTZ010000094.1:0-15623 GCA_039679975.1 Prolixibacteraceae bacterium | reverse complement strand
GACTGATTTCGACAGCTATATCCTTGGTTTTCATTTTGTCAAAATTCCTTCCGGGAATATAAATGACATCTCGTATACCCCTGATCCTCCCATTTCCCATTCCTCGGTGAGCATATAACAGTACTTCTCCTGAGCTGTTCATATGAGTTTCAATTGGAATATCATCCTCATGCCTGATCAGAGGTTTAATCTGCAGCAGGTAAAAAGTAGGCAAACCGTCATCACCAGGTTCCAGGTCAACGGAATAGTCCATTTCAACCGGCGATCCCATGGCCTCTTTAAACAAACGAAGCAAAAAGCGGATCGTGTCGGCCAAAGGGATCTTGTTATATTTCAAGACATCGGCAAAAGTGATTACCGGTAAGCCGCTTGCCTTCAGTCCTGGTATAAGATCATCATTTTCCCTGTCATAGATTGATGCGCAATGCTCAATGGTTCCATCTGCGATCGCTTCCCTGATCTTCAGTTTAACAATCGCAGCTTCTTCCCCGCCTTTCACCAAATCCACGTCAGGGCGTTTCATATCCAGTGCATAAAATTCCTGCTGTGAACTGCGAACCTGATCCTGCACGGTACCAACATTGATATTGGGATACTTAGGGCTGAAACGAAATGCTTTTTCACCGCCCACAACATACATGCCCAGCCCCACCGCAGCAACGGCATACCCATCCTGCGGTTCCATGTGTGAAACAGGATAGAAATTGTAAGACTGGGCTATTCCGCTGATAGCCGGATAATACCGTTCGTGATGCTCGTGGCCAACTACTTCCTGAATGATGACAGACATTTTTTCTTCTTCAATCCGGTAACTCACCGCATCAAAATAGGCCACCGCCGATTCGGTAAAAATACTGGCATACACCTGTTTAATGGCTGTTTCAAGTTGTTTGATACGGACAGAAATATCCGGATGATTATTGGGGATCAGATAAGTATCGTATACCCCGGAAAACGGCTGAAGCAAAGAATCTTCGAACAAACCGGATGACCTTACAGCCAATGGTCTTCCCATCCTTTCCACATATTTCATCAGGCGTTTCTTCAGTCCATCACCAAGATCCGATTCCAGAAAGATCATCCTGATCTGCTCATAATCAGAATTTCCGTAGATCTTTTCATATAGATTATTATTCTCCAGAAATTTGTCAAATTCGGCGGATCCAATAATGGCAGTTGGAGGGATCCGGATGTTCAGACCGGGTATTAATTTTTTCAAATCGATGTTTTCGATAAAATTGCACATGAAGGCAATACCGCGTCCCTTACCCCCCAGAGATCCCTTACCCATCCTGACAATACACCGGTCATTGTTGAGCAACAGCGGGTCAAAGCCAATCACCTGGCCGCGCAGTTTCTTTTGCCTGACCTTTTCAAAAACGTCAAGACAAAAGGTTCTAAGCTCATCTGCACTTTTAAAATCCTCCAGTTGGACGGGGATCAATTGTTTGGCAATATTAATCTCGCCACGGGCCATCAGCCAGGTGGAAAATGAATTACGCCGTCCGTGATAAACCAGGGCTTCATCGGGAATAATCCGGAACATTTCCTGAAATTCCTTCAGATTTTGGGCCACCATGATCGGGTTGCCCCGGGCATCCTTAAATACGAAATTTCCGAAGCCCAGTCGTTTATGAATGAAGTTATGGATATCAAGTGACAGGCTTTCCGAGTTTTTATTAATGAAGTCTGCTTCAACTTCAACAGCCCTGGCTACATTCCTGACATCATGACTCTGAAGAAGAAGCGGGATCGGAAAATGCAGGATCTGCTTCACTTGTTTTAACAGTTCGATCCCTGCCTCTTCGTCTTCAATACCATGCTTCCGGAACCGGACGTCCGAAATCACGGTAAGTAAATAATCCTTGTACCGCACAATCATTTCCAAGGCATCTTCATAATGACTAACCAGGATCACCTTAGGCCTTGCTCTCATTTTCAAAATCATGTGAAATTCGTCGGCCGAATCGTCCTGCGTCAGGTTCTGCGTCTGGGTCATGATGTTGGTGTAGAGTACCGGCAAGTAACGGGAATAGTACTGAATAGAATCTTCAACCAGCAAGATTACCCGCACATTTCCATTTATTGTGTCTGCTTCAATATTTTTCTTGTCTTCGATATATTTCACCATCGAAAGGAAGATACTGGAGTCTCCGTTCCACACGAAAACCCGGTCAATCGACGGGAAGCTTGAAGCCTCTTCCTGAAAATATCTTAAATCACCATTATTATTTACCAGTACCAGGATCGGGATTCCACTATTCTGCCGGTGAATGGAATCAGCCATTTTTACCGGCGCCCGCTTGTCAACACCTGCCATAATGATCACCAGGTCAAAGTTGCGCTCCTTCATTAGCTTCAATGCATCAGATTCAGAATTAACGCTACTGAAGCGGGGATAAGAATAAAGGTTGAGCTGCAGGAACTCTCCGTAAATCTGATCCGAGAACTGACCTTCGCGGACAATCGAATAACTGTCATAAAGAGTAGCTATGAGCAAGACTTCCCTTATTTTTTCAGGCATCAGCTCTTCGAAGATCTCGCGGTCACTCTTTTTATATTTATAGATCGATGAAAGTGTGATCTTTTCCAGATGATCCATGGTTTCAGAATTTTTGCATAATTTAGGAAAAAATCAGGCATCCGTAAATAAAAAAAGGAAGCTTAAGCTTCCTTTTTACCTGCTGATTTATTTTTCACTTACCGTTTATTTTGCATTTTTTAGAAAAGAACGGAAAAGGTTCGATGCCTGCAGGATCATTTACCTCCCAGGTATTCCCGGCCCGCAACAGATCTGCAACTTTTGAGAACGGACTTCCATTTCTAACAGTTTCAATCTGTTTAGTCATTTCCTCATCATAGACGGGAGCCTCAACATTGCGTACCACACCCATAGCCACGGGGAAATCGGGCAGGCACATATTAATCAGGGCCATATGAAGTGTGGGATCCGGATTTTTCGAATCATGTACCAGGATGTTCTCTATCCGGTATCCATCCTCGCCAATTCTGACCACTTTCAGACGGCCATTTTCAAAAACAAGTCCTTTTTCATTGTCATTGCCAAAAATCATAGGTTTCCCGTGTTCAAGGAATAACTGTCGTTCAGCCCGGTATTTCGGATTGGTTATTTCGTCATGAATTCCATCATTAAAAATAACGCAATTCTGAAGAACTTCCACGACAGAAGTCCCCTTGTGCTTAGCTGCCAGTTCAAAAACTTCCTGTGTATGTTTGACGTTACTGTCGACTGCACGGGCAAAGAATTTACCACGTGCTCCCAATACCAACAGCCCCGGGACAAAGGGATCCTCAATTGTTCCAAAGGGTGAGGTTTTGGTAATCGCACCCCTGTTCGATGTAGGCGAATACTGGCCTTTGGTCAGTCCGTAAATTTTGTTATTGAACAGCACCACGTTCAGGTCAATATTCCGTCTCACCAAATGAATAAAATGATTTCCTCCGATTGCCAGAGCATCCCCGTCGCCGGTAATCACCCATACATTTAGCTCCGGATTAGCGACCTTTACGCCCGATGCAATGGCCGTAGCTCGTCCGTGGATCGAATGAAAACCAAAAGTGCTCATATAATAAGGGAAACGCGATGAACAGCCAATCCCTGAAATCACCGCGAATTTTTCGTGGGGAACATTCAGTTCCGCCATAGCACGTTGTACGGCATTCATGATGGCGTAGTCTCCGCATCCGGGACACCAGCGTACTTCATTATCGTTTCTAAAATCTTTCGCAGTATAGTTGTATTCCGACATGATCTATTCCTCCAGTAATTTTTCAAAATTTTCTTTCAGTTCGAGAACGGTGAACGGAAGCCCGCACACCTTGTTCACCTGACGATAGTCAAAGCCCGGGATCCGGTCGCGCAGGTATGCTGCAAACTGTCCCATGTTCAACTCGCATACGACAATTTTTTTAAACCTGCTGAAAACTTCTTTTGTGTTCTTGGGCAACGGTTTGATAAAGTTAAAATGAACCAGGCTGACTGATTTATCCAATTCACACATTTCCCTGACCGCACTAAGGGTATGACCGAAGGTCCCTCCCCAGCTCACCACCAGCAAATCTCCGCTCTCTTGCCCGCAGACTTCAAGTTCAGGAATCATATCGACCACCCTTTCCACCTTTTCGGCCCTGTATAGGGTGTTTTGAGAATGAATGGCAGGATCGTGGCTTACTGAACCCTTTACATTTTTTTCCAGTCCTCCGATCAGGTGCTGAAAACCATTTTTTCCGGGAATCGCCCATTCCCGGGAATAAGTCTCCGGATCACGTGCATAGGCCTGAAAAATATCGGGATTCACAGCCAGTTTGGGTTCAATGGCAGGCAATTCGTCCATATCCGGAACACGCCATGGCTCACTCCCGTTACCCAGAAAGCCGTCAGTCAAAAGCACGACCGGCACCATGCGTTCAAGCGCTATCTTAGAGGCCAGGTAGGCATAGTAAAAACAGTCGGAAGGTGTGCTCGCAGCCAGAACAACCAGCGGGCTCTCACCATTCCGTCCATATAAAGTTTGAAGCAAATCGGACTGTTCTGTTTTTGTCGGCAAGCCCGTAGAAGGACCTCCCCGCTGAACATTGACAACAACCAGTGGCAATTCGGCCATGACCGATAAACCCAACGCTTCCGATTTCAACGCAAAGCCCGGCCCTGAAGTTGAAGTGATCGCTAAATCCCCGGCAAAAGCCGCACCAATGGCTGAGCAAATTCCTGCTATCTCATCTTCGGCCTGGAAGGTTTTTACGCCCAAATCACGCCGTTCAGCTAAGGTAGCCAAAATATCGGTTGCCGGTGTGATCGGATATGATCCAAGGAAAAGTTCCAGTCCTGCTTTTTCGGCTGCGGCCAGGAATCCATATGCAGTGGCTTGATTTCCATTGATATTCCGGTATAAACCTTTTTCAATATTGGCGGGATGTACGATGTATTGCGGAGTCATATGCTGCATGTTCATACCGTAATTATATCCGGCATGCAATACGGCCAGGTTACTTTCCACAACTACCGGTTTTTTTCTGAATTTCTTTTGAATATACCTCTCAATATAATCCAGGGGCCGGTCAAACATCCAGCAAACCAGACCTAATGTAAACATGTTCTTACTTCGCAGCACAGACTTGTTATCCAATTCATATCCTTTCAGACATTCTTTTGTCAGACTGGTTACCGGTACGGGAATTTTCGAATAATCTTCAAGGTGACATTCAAAAAAAGGATCATTCGTTTTAAAACCTGCTTTCTCCAGATTTTTTTCATTAAACGCATCTGCATCGAAGATAATCGTACCTCCCGGATTCATAAACCTCGCGTTAGCTTTTACCGCCGCCGGATTCATCGCAACCAGCACATGAGCAAAATCGCCGGGAGTATTGATTTGTTTCTTTCCAAGTTGCACCTGAAACCCGGAAACTCCGCCCACGGTTCCCTGCGGAGCTCGAATCTCCGACGGATAATCAGGAAAAGTAGAAATGTCATTTCCAAACAGTGCAGAAGTATCCGAAAATAAAGTCCCGGTTAACTGCATGCCGTCGCCGGAATCTCCCGAAAACCTGATGGTTACTTCTTCCAGTTCAATTACTTTAGCGTCTTTCATACGTTTATTTTTTCAACTTAACCAATCACAATTTACGTATTGTGGTCACCTCTTCGGGACACACTTTCAACGGTATGGAACTCGCCGATAAACATTCACTTCGCCAGATGTTCCGCCGCTCGGCAAAGCCCAAACAAGTTTGGCTTTGCACTCGCTTAATCGAAACATCCTCCTTGGGAGTAAACCGTGGTGCACATGGCTCGTTTCATCCAAAAAATTTTATAGAAAATTCCTATCCTTTTTACAAAGGGGTCATTTCCTGTTATCTCAGTCAGGGTTTTACAAACTAAAAACAAAAACACCCAATTCCCGATAATTCCCGATTAAAACCGAGCCAAAAATAACAATTTAAAAATCCGGAAACATTTTAAATAAGCCGTCTGAAGCCAAAAGCACGCTAAAATACAACTAATTTCAAAAGCAATTTATGACCTTCCTTATATTTGCAATCGTTTTTTATCTTTGTAGGACTAAAAAACCGGATATGGCATTACTAAAAACGTTAAAGGGGAAAACGCCGAAAATCGGAGAGAACTGTTTTCTGGCAGACAATGCAACAATCATCGGCGATGTGGAAATAGGTGAAAATTGCAGCATTTGGTTTAACACCGTTCTTCGGGGAGATGTGCACTATATAAAAGTGGGCGACAACACAAACATCCAGGACGGAGCAATCGTCCATGGCACCTATCAGAAGTCGCCCACCAATATCGGGAACAACGTGATTATCGCACATGGCGCTATCATTCACGGGTGTACCATCCATGATAATGTGATGATCGGGATGAATGCCGTGATCCTGGACAATGTCGAGATCGAGAGTGATACCATCATTGCGGCCGGGTCGGTGGTTACCAAAGGTACTAAAGTTGAGGGAGGCAGTGTTTATGCAGGTGTACCGGCAAAGAAAATCAAAAATATAAGCAAGGAACTCATGGACGGTGAACTGCACCGGATTGCAGCAGCATACAGTATGTATGCAGGCTGGTACAAAGAAGAGACAAAAGAATAGGAAGTAGTCGTAAGTAGCAAGTCGTGAGCAGCAAGACAGAACAGGGTTACAGGACAAATGGATTCCTCACCTTGCTACCTTGCTACCTTAACGCCTTGCCACCCTTTTCCGGTGTCAGGTGTCCGTGCTCCGTAAACTGAATCATTCAACTATAAACATTCATTCATGAAACCAACATTATTAATCCTGGCGGCCGGAATGGGAAGCCGTTACGGCGGATTAAAACAAATTGAACCTGTAGGACCGAATGGAGAAACTATTCTGGAATATTCCATTTTTGACGCAATCAGGGCAGGCTTCGGAAAGATTATTTTTGTGATCAGGCATAGTTTTGCCGACGAATTCATAAGCCTCGTCAAATCCAAACTGAAAGGTGACATTGAAGTGGGCTATGTCTATCAGGAACTCGATTATCTGCCGGCAGGTTATCCGTTACCGGCCGACCGTGTTAAACCATGGGGAACCGGTCATGCTATTTTAATGGCGAAAGATGTTATTCATGAACCTTTCGCTGCGATCAATGCGGACGATTTTTATGGGGGACCGGCTTTTCAGGAAATTGCTTCATTCTTCCAAAATGAAGTTTCACCAACGACCTATGGCATGGTAGGTTACCTATTAAAAAACACCTTATCCGAGTTCGGAACCGTTTCAAGGGGTGTGTGTAAAACCGACCGGAATGACAATTTAATTGAGATTAATGAAAGGACAAAGATAGCCCGTGAAGGCAATTCCATTCTTTACAGAGAAGGAGCGACAGCACTGGAACTAGATGGAAATGCGCCGGTTTCAATGAATTTCTGGGGATTTCACCCAAGCCTGTTTACGCATTTGGAAAGCCGGTTTAAATCTTTTCTGGATGAAAAAATAAATGTACCCAAAGCTGAATTTTTTATTCCCAGTGTCATTTTCGATCTTATTCGGTCAGGTATCGTGCAGTCTAAGGTACTGCATGCTGACTCTCCCTGGTTCGGAGTGACTTATCCGGACGACAAACCTTTTGTTGTAACCCAGATTCAGCAACTGGTGAGGCAGGGGCATTACCCGGAAAATTTATGGGGATAAAACCAGGGCCCGGTCGCATTCTCAGTATTTCAGTAATAAACTGAAAACAGTGACTGCGACGGCTTTTTTTTCTCCTGCGTCTTGCTATTCCTGAACCAGATCGATCGTCTCAGCCTTGACCGTCTGCGACATAAACTGCCCGGCTGCAGTTTCAAACAGTTCAGACTGCTCCGTAGTATAATATTCTATAGTACCTCCGTTTGAGCATTTTTTGTCGATCTCCGGATGCCTGGATAAATAGTCAATCAACTTCTCTGCTACAATCCGGCCCTGTTCAATAACTTGTATTTGCTTACCCGGAAGATATTTCCTAATGCTTTCAATAAGAAGCGGATAATGTGTACAACCAAGGATCAGGCTATCGATCTCCGGATCTTTCGAAAATAACCTGTTTATATCAGCCTGAATAAAATAATCTGCGCCGGGAGTTCCAATCTCATTGTTTTCGACAATGGGCACCCACATGGGGCATGCTTGCTGGATAGTCACCTTTACCTTTCCGCCAGACCATTTCTCAAGCTCTATCGGATAAGAAAGGGAGGCCACGGTTCCTGTTGTTGCCAGTACCCCGATGTGTCCGTTTTTGGTCACTTCCGAAGCAAATTCAACGCTTGGGCGAATAACCCCCAATACGCGTTTCTCCGGAGCAAGTATGGGTAAATCATTCTGCTGAATACTCCTTAGTGCTTTTGCTGAAGCCGTATTACAGGCAAGAATAACCAGGTGACAACCCATATCGAAGAGCTTTCTGACGGCTTGTAAAGTATATCGGTAGATGACATCAAATGAACGTGTCCCATAAGGTGTGCGCGCATTATCACCAAGATAAATAAAATCCTTTTCAGGAAGATACCGAATCAATTCCTTCAGTACGGTTAGGCCACCATACCCCGAATCAAACACACCGATCGAACCATACTCCTTTTCCATGCGCCCGTATTTTTTACAAAAATAAAGAAAGCCAACTGAACCAGTTGGCCTCTTTATATATTTTTATGCTGTCTGTGCCAGCAATTAATCTGTTTTCGTCTGATTAAACTATTTTATTCCCAGTTTGGTTTTCACCAATGGCAACAGGTCAATACTTGCTGTCGACTTATAAAGAACATTCTGGCTGTCGAAAACGTAAATCACGCCTTGCGTTTTGGCGACATCAGAGATGGCCTGATTGGCTTTGTCAAATATTGGTTTCATCAACTCCGCCTGCTTTTGTTGCAGCTTTTGTGAAGCAGTATTGTTAAATGACTGGATCCTCTCCTGCAGACCTCTTAAGTCTTCTTCCTTGGCCTGACGGACCAGGTCGGTCAATGAATCCTGCTTTTGAGTATAATCAGCCAGCTTTGTTTGGAACTCCTTTTGCAGGTCACCCAACTGTTTTTCAAGTCCTGTAGTTTGTTCTTCAATTGATTTCCTGGCCGCAGCGGTTTCGGGCATAGCCTCAATCAAAGCCTGCGAATCGATATGTGCAAACTTTAACGTTTGTGCGCTAACCGTCCCTGTCGAAAACAGTATAATCGCTATCAGACAAATTTTGAATACACTTTTCATGATTTTCTACTGATTTTTAAATTTTTGTTCACAAATATAGAATTTTATTTTTTATAACCAAGCTTTTGAAGGATCTGATCACTGAGGTCAAATTGAGGATTGGTGTAGATCATAGCCAAACCTGCCGCTTTATCAAAAATAACCGCATATCCGCCGGAACCCGCGATACTCTGAATCGTTTTCACGACCTGATCCTGGATAGGTTTCACCATTTCCTGCTGCTTTTTTGCAAGGATCCCTTCAGGCCCGAAATATTGCTTTTGCAATTCCTTGTATTCTTTTTCTGAAGCAATAATTGCGTCTTCGCGCTTACGCTTTAAATCAGACGAAAGCCGACTTGCTTCTGACTGATAAGCGGAATACATCTTTTCAATTTCAGCACGTCGATTTTCCAATGTACCCTGATATTGTTCTGAGATTTTTCCCAGTTCATCCTGAACCTTAGCATAAGCGGGAATATTATTAAGAATATATTCCATATCAACATATGCGTATTTCTGAGCCATCGTTGCTCCTGCAACAATCAGAAAAACAGCTAACAACAAAATCTTCTTCATGTGCATATTTTTTAATTATTAATTACTTCGTAAAAACCTGCGTGAAATGAACATGATTCATTCAAAATTAGTCCTTTATTCACTCTGTCGCAAGCCTGACGATGCAACAAACAAATACTACGCCAAAAAAAAGGGATCAAAATTGCTGTCCAATGACAAAATGGAACTGACTTTTTCCCACTGAAGAATCTCCATTTACCTTGTCGAATCCATATCCCCAGTCAATCCCCATCAAACCGAACATAGGCAGAAAAATCCGGACCCCAATACCGGCCGACCGTTTCAGATCGAACGGGTCAAAATCTTCAAAATCCATCCATGCATTACCAGCATCCATAAAACTTAACACATAGATGGTCGCTGATGGTTTCAAGGTAACCGGATAGCGCAATTCCATCGACCACTTATTGTACATATTCGATCCGGTTGTCGGACTCAGACTGTAATCCTGGTAACCGCGCAGGGAAACAATGTCTGCACCATATAAATTATAGCCCGACATTCCTGATCCACCAAGACGAAAGCGTTGGAACGGCGAGCGGACATTTTCGTTAAAATATCCCAAAAATCCGTATTCAAACTTTGTATGGAGCACCAGGTTTGTATTCTTTGATAATGGAGTATACCAGTCACCTTTGAAATTCCATTTATGATACTCAATCCATTGATAACGCTCCTGAGCCGACATCTTCTCAGAATTATAATCCTTCTTATTAATCAAAGAGAAAGGAATCGTTGTCTGCAATGACAGGGAGAGCTCTGAACCCCGGCGTGAGTATAGCGGATTATCAACTGAATTCCTTCCAAAAACCGTTTTAAAACTCAGGTTATTAAACTGCCCGTCACCATCCCCTGAATCGTCATTCAAAAAATAATAATAGCTGGACATATTCTTCAGCTTATAATGTTCCAGCGAAACCTCATGATACATGGTAAAATAGTCATCAGGCCAAGACAAACGATATCCGTATCCAAGCGCAATGGCACTGGTTACCTGTACCTGATCATCTTCCGAATTTGTGTCGGTCATATAACCCGAATCGTAATAGTTCCCATAAGAGCCGTAATAATTTCCATAACCATAACCATATGGGCTATAGCTGTTATTATTATAATAGCTGTTTGCTGAATAATTCACCTTTGAGTGAGAGAATGAAACAGAAAGTGAGTTAGGCTTTTTTCCACCAAGCCATGGTTCTATAAATGAAAGGCTGTATGACTGATAGAATTTTCCACTGGTCTGGGCGCGCAGGCTCAAGGTTTGTCCATCGCCAGTGGGAAGTGGTCTCCAAGCCTCTTTATTGAAAATATTCCTCACCGAGAAATTTGAAAACCTCAATCCCAGAGTTCCCACGAACATTCTTGCACCCCATCCTCCTGAAAGTTCAATCTGATCGTTCGATTTCTCCTGAAGCTCATACTTAATGTCAACGGTTCCGTCCTCAGGATGAGGGATCGGAGTTGGGTTGATCGCTTCCGGATCAAAATGACCTAACTGCGACAATTCACGTACGGAACGGATAATAGCTTCTTTACTGAATAAGTCGCCCGGGTAGGTTCGTATTTCACGGCGTGCCACATGTTCATGTGTTTTGGTATTTCCTTCAATAAGCACCTGGTTAACAGTAGCTTGATTCCCCTCGTAAATCCTCATTTCAAAATCGATGGTATCGTTGTGGACTCTCGACTCCACAGGGTCCAGATTAAAAAATAAATACCCGTGATCCAAATAAAGGTTACTCACGGCGTCGTCATCAGTAGTTAACCTCTTGTCCAACATTTTTTGATCAAAGACATCCCCTTTCTTAACTCCCGACACTGCGGTAAGATATTCAGAAGGATAAACTGTGTTCCCCATCCATTTGACATCTCCGAAATAGTATTTATTTCCTTCGTCAATATAAATATCCAGCTTTACCCGCCCGTTGGGAAGAGGAGTAACGGTGTCGGTGACAATGGTTGCATCGCGAAATCCTTTTTCGTTATACTTACTAATGACATTATGTTTATCTTCAGTATATTTTTCCTCAAGAAATTTCTTTGTTTTAAAGAAGTTTTTAAATCTTCTGGCATTTGTTTTCTTCATGGCCCGGTCGAGGATAGCGGGGCTCAAATTATCAATACCATGAAAATTAATTTCATCAATAGTTACTTTTTCTTTTTTATCGACATGAATATCCAGGATCACGTTGTTTGCCTGAGCCGTGTCGTCTCTTTGAACGATATTAACCTCCGTATTCAGAAACCCCTTCTCATGAAAAATATTCTTAATAATCCGTTCCGCATTGTTCAACTGGTTATCTGTAACCTGGCTGCCCTTGAGCATAAGAACTTTTTCAGTGATATCATCTTTTTCTGATTTCGAAACGCCAAAGAAATTCACATCAGCTAACCTTGGCCTTTCCTGTAAATAAATATTTAGCCAGATTTTATCCTCAACAATTTTTGCAGCTTCAATTTTAACATCCGAAAACATCTGATGTCCCCACAGCTTTTTAACGGCATCCGAGATTTCCTCTCCGGGTACGGTGATCTCGTCGCCTACGCTCAGACCCGAGATTTGGATCAGAACATCCGTATCAAGGTAACGGATACCAATAACCTCAATGCCTGCGATGGTATATTTTTGTGCATTGGCATAATTAATTGAAAAGTTTGTCCCTTCATCTTCCTGAGCAAAAGAGACCAGACTCATCATAAACAACACTAGAAAAATTTTCAGGCTTCGCATTTCTATATTGATTAGCTCACTACTTGTTGACTGGTTTTCCCAAACCTTCTTTCTCTGCTCTGGAAATCGCATATGGCCTTAAAAAGATCTTCCTTTCTAAAATCGGGCCATAGTACTGGAGTAAAATACAATTCGGCGTAAGCAATCTGCCAAAGCAAAAAGTTGCTCACCCGGCTTTCCCCACTTGTACGAATCAGCAATTCCGGGTCAGGAATTCCATTAGTGGTTAAATATTGACTGATCAGATCCCTTTGAATATCCTCAATCCTGAGACGACCATTCTGTACATCCCTGGCAATATTTTTGACAGCCTCTGTAATTTCCCACTTTGCACTATAACTTAAGGCAATAATGAGCTTTAATCCGTTGCAGTTCTCCAGTTCATGGATCGACCAATTCAGTTTCTCCTGCACGTCAAAAGGAAGACTGGAAAAATCACCGATCATTTTTATCGAGATATTCTGTTCCTTGAGTTTATTTGTTTCATCGTTAATGGCCTGAACCAATAATCCCATCAGTGCATCTACCTCATCTTTGGGACGGGCCCAGTTTTCAGTTGAAAAGGCATATAACGTGAGGTATTTAACCCCTATTTCACAAGCACCTTCTACAGTCGACTTGACCGCTTCAACGCCATGTTCATGCCCAAAGATTCTGGCACTTCCATGGCGGGTTGCCCATCGGCCATTACCATCCATAATGATGGCGACATGCTGAGGCAGCTTACTTGCAATAATTTTATCTTTAAAACTCATTCATTCAATTTTACTCTTAAATACACCAGGTTCCCTGAAAATCAAACTCTGGTCATCACAAAAGATATTCTGCCTGCACCTGTTATTTATTTCACACACACCTACCTGCAAAGGGAAACCCAAAATGATATCAGCAAATAAATTTTAAACATAACACCTTTCAGGTGGTACAAAAGTAATATAATTCTCAAAACATCATGCCTGATGCGTATTATAAAAGGCAAATAGTGGTTAAAAATTGTTAAGCGGGAATAGCTAATTTCGGCGGTCGGTGCCCCACATCAGCTTATTTCTTAATGTATTAAAAAAGTCATGCTCCGGAAGTTTAATCGTTTTTATCCTGAAATCTGCTTTCCGGATATGAATTTCACCAGGGAAGTTTATCGCTTTAGACCGGGAATCGAGAGACGCCAAAAATTGCTGTCCCCTACCCTCTACACGCAATGTCAGCTTATTATGATCCGGGATAACAATAGGACGCATAGTCAAATTATGAGGAGCAATTGGTGTAATCACGATGTCGGCTGAATCGGGCGTCAAAATCGGCCCTCCTACACTCAGGGAATAGGCGGTCGAACCTGTTGGAGTGGATATGATTAATCCGTCGGCCCAGTATGATGTCACATACTTATCATTTAAATAGGTATGAATGTTGATCATCGATGAAGTATCCATCTTTGTAACCGTTATTTCATTCATGACATAATTAAATTCACAAAACAAGTCCTTCAATCCGTCAACCTGAAGTAAGGTCCTTTCCTCAATAACAAATTTATTATTCAACACATCATCAATTGCGATTTCCATGTCTTCACGGGAAATCGCGGAAAGAAATCCCAACCGTCCCGAATTAAGTCCGATAACAGGTATTGACCTGTACTTTAAAGTCAGAATTGATTTCAAAAATGTTCCGTCGCCACCAATGCTAAACAGGTAGCTTACCGACGCAGGTAAATCGGATCCTGTTAAAAATACCCCTGCTACAATATCAGGATCAATATGACTTGTTGTTATAATCAAATCATAAAAAGGCTTGTAAATGTAAGCTTTTATCTGCCGCTGCCTTAATAGGGAAAAAAATCTGTTCATATCCGGCGAAAAAGCCGGATCGACGGTAAGACCAAATATTGCAATAATCATATCCGGAAATTATTCTGAATTACATATTCATGAAACGCATGAGCTGATCAAAACGATCTCCATACAAGTCTTTTAACTTTGAATCATCCATAAAGACTGCACTGATCGTATAATCATACCGTACGAAGGTCTGAATTATTGGCGATAAATCAATCACGTTTACTTTTAAAGTTACCTTAATTACGTTCGAATTTTCATTTCTGGATACATACAAGCTTAAAATTTTAGCGTCATTTTCTTCTACCATACGTCCAATCTGCGCCAGCGAATAATCGACCGGATTTAATTCCAGGACAATAACGCCTCCCGGCTCATTCACTGCAACCAGATCAGCAAAATGCTGAGCTACATCAAAAACTGAAATCACACCCCTGTATTGATGGTACAGGTCCAAAACCGGTACTACGCTGATTTTCCATTCCGATATGGCAGAGACAACTTCGTAAATATGCTGGTTTGTTCTGATTTGAGGTTGAAGCATGTGTTCACGACATTCTTCCATTTGTTTATCAGCCAGATTCAGATCATAAATTGACTTATCAGAAATTAAACCGATATATTCATGATCGGCTACAACCGGAAGATGCGAAATCCGAAAGATTTCCATCCAGTTTAGCGCCTTTTGACCGGTATCACTTAACCTTAGTGAAGGTATTACTTCCGATATGAGATCCTTTGCCAACAAAACCTTTATCTGTTAAATTTATTCAACTTATTCCATGATTATATGATCTGTATTTGTTCAACGTTTGATCATCGTTATATTTCGATACCTGTTAATCAAAAATCAGACCACCTTTATTAACGTTTCAATAGTAAATTGTAACTTGCAGCCTATTTCAACGAGTATGACGAGACTAAGTGTAAATATAAACAAAATAGCAACATTACGAAACTCCAGAGGAGGATCAATCCCGAATGTAGTTGAAGCAGCAATTAATTGCCAAAAATTTGGAGCACAAGGTATTACAGTGCATCCAAGACCCGACGAGAGGCATATTCGCCGGCAGGATGTTTATGACATTAAACCGCATATCACCACAGAGTTAAACATCGAAGGCTACCCCGATGATGAATTTTTAAAATTAGTAACCGACGTGCGTGCCAATCAGGTCACATTGGTTCCTGATGGACCTGGCCAGCTGACTTCTGACCACGGCTGGGACACAATTAAGCACAACGATTTTTTAACAGATGTAGTTA